>NZ_JBXWSF010000041.1:0-35547 GCF_059613285.1 Ruegeria sp. BHSB058
GGTTTTCGTCCGCCATGGCAGGCAGGGCTGTGGTGGCCATGAGGGTGGCTCCCAGTGCCGATGCTCCGAGCCAGTGGAAGTTCGATGGGATAAGGCGGGGTGTTTTTCGAATGCTCATAGAGGTCTCCTGTGATCGGACCCGGTTTGTCACCGGGCTTGAACAAAGGAATGGCATGGCAAACTGAGGCGTTCATTTCCCCTGAATTAAGATTTGTTCATGGTTTCGGAGAGCGTACAAGGCACCTGTATTGCAGGTGCTTCCGTCCGCGAATGCGCCAATATTGCTCGGATAACGAATCAGCTAACCATTTCCGACAATCACATTGTGTCAAAATTGTGTCATTGTTCACGATCGGCAGGATAATGCCAAGCATTTTGTGGATTGAAGGTGCTGAGAATATTCAAGCCAAGCAAACGGGATGAAGAAGTAACGTTCTATTAGAGGTTGAAGGGCATTGCTGCGAAGTTCAAGGCTTTTGTACCGATATCATTAACGACACTTATAAAACACATTTTTTTATTCAGGAAATTGTATCCATTTTTGTGCAGAGTATTGTGAGAGTTCAATCAATGGTGGAAAAGATTAGGGAGAATGGGGAGTTCCCAATGCCTCAGGAGCTTCAAAATATGTTGTTCGCGGCAAGATTTTCGTTGTTTGAAGCGCTCTGATGCGTAAGCATGATTTTGCCTAGATGAGGGGAACTGTCGACGCAAAGCGCGTTTGGGAGTTTGGAGTTCTGATACTGGGAGCGCACGTCGCCAATGTTAACGAGGGGGTCTTGTGTCGGTTGGCGGTGACGGAAGCAGAATCTGCGGCGTTGTCAGAAATGGGAAAACGAGTGGAAATCATTCTTTAGGCAAGTGACCCGGTCGACATGGCCGGGTCACTTTTTTGTTCCAGTGTTCTTGGCCATCCAGTCTGACCAGTCGCCGGGGGTGTCCAGATCAAAGCGGGCTCGGATGCCCGGCAAAGGAACAAGATGAACTCGGTCAGAATGCCTACGAACCACAGGTGAAGCTCCGTCGTCACCGGTGAGGGAACTCAGCTCCGGCCAGAGTGAGCGGTGGAAAATCACCGGATGACCGGGTTCACCTGTCTGTGTTGCACCGCGCCAGATCAGGTTGCCGGGATAGTCATCAACCGCGCGCATAACCTGCTCCAGATTTTTACGGGTCAGATCCGGCAGATCAGCGAGGAGCACCATTGCTGCGGGCGCGCCTGAAGGTAAGGCGGCCAAGGCGCGGCGCAGACTTGCATTCATTCCTTCATGTGCATCGGGAACACTAACCGCCCGCGCCGGTAATCCCCGCAAAGTTGCATGGCGCGGATGCGGTTCGGGGGGGAGCGCGACGATGACCGGACCAGCAGTCATCGCAATCTGTGCGCTGCGGCGCAACAGCGGGCAACCGTCGATCTCGCGCATTAGCTTATCTTCGCCGCCCATGCGGCTGGATTGACCGGCGGCCAGAAGGATGATGGGTATATTGTTCACCCCACCAATTCTACCTGGTATTTGGGGATTGTCACCCACGCATCCGCGCGCCTTCCGCGTCAAACAGTGGGGTCATGATCACGCACGCCTTGCGCATTTCTCCCAGGATTTCGATCTTTACTTCCAACCTCTCGGTTATGCGGTCAACGGGCAAGAAACCCTGCGCAATGGATTTTTGGGAGTAATGCGAATATCCACCCGAAGTACAGAAACCGACAACCTCGCCATCCAGCCAGATTGGTTCATAAGCATTGACGTCTGCGTCGTCGGCATCAACCTCAAACGCCACCAGTTTTCGCGCAATACCCGCGTTGCGTTCCGCCTCGGCGGCTGCGCGACCGATGAAATCGGCATTCTTTCTGAACGAGATGAACCTGTCCAGCCCGGTTTCTGCGGCGGTGTAATCAGGGGAAAATTCGGCCATCCATGAGCCAAAGAACTTGTCCAAGCGCAGACTCATCATCGCGCGCATTCCAAAAGGTGTCATGCCGAGCGGCTCGCCCGCCTGCCACAGCGACCACCAGAGCTGTCGCTGGGCCATCGGATCGCAATAGATCTCGTACCCCAAATCGCCGGTATAGCTGACGCGCTGAACGATGCAGTCGGTCATGCCGACGGTCATTCGACGTACTTCCATGAAACGCATGTCGTTAATGTCGATCCGGGTGCAAGCGGTCAAAACCTCACGCGCCTTGGGGCCCGCAATCTGGAATCCATTCCGTTTGTCGCTGATATTCTCGATAGTTACTCCACTCTGTGCATGTTGTAAGAACCAGCGCATGTGGAAGGCCTGACTGCCATAGGAGGCAGTGAGTTGGAACTCGTTGTCGCTTAGGCAGGAAACCGTGAAATCGCCGATCAACTTGCCCTTGGGGGACAACATGGGGGTCAGACTCAGGCGTCCGGGTTGCGGAATGCGGCCCGCCATAATCCGGTCCAGCCATGTCCGCGCGCCTGCACCCTTGATCAGGTATTTGCCAAAATTGTGGACCTCGTTGATGCCTACGCCCTCGCGCACGCCTCGCACCTCGCGTCCCGTGGCCTCGAACGCGTCCGAGCGTCGAAAGGACGGAGTTTCATATCCCGGCTCGTCGCCTTGAGCGAAGTAATTCACCACCTCAAGCCCGTATTGCTGCCCCCAGACCGCGCCCATGTCGCTGAAGATGTCATACATCGGAGTGGTGCGATTGGGTCGCGCGGCGGGCAGTTCCTCGTTCGGATAGGCGACCGAGAAGCGTTTCTGGTAGTTCTCGATCACTTTGGGCCGCGTATAGCCCGGGCTGATCCAGTCACCGAAGCGGGCAACATCCATGGCCATAACGTCGCGCTCGGGCTCGCCCTCTATCATCCACTGCGCCAGTGTAAGGCCGACACCGCCGCCCTGGCTGAATCCGGCCATGACGCCGCAAGCCGACCAGTAGTTGCGCACACCAGGAACCGGACCGACCAAAGGGTTGCCGTCGGGCGCAAAGGTGAATGGGCCGTGGATCACCGATTTCACGCCGGCCTCGGCGAGTACCGGGAAACGGCGGTAGGCAAATTCGATCGCGTCGGTGATCTTGTCGAAATCGTCAGGCAGCAGTTCATGCCCGAACTCCCAAGGGGTGCCATCTACTGCCCAGGGCTTGCAGGGCTGTTCGTAAAATCCGATGCACAACCCGCGCCCCTCTTGCCGAAGATAGCTTTCGCCGGCGGGGTCCATAACATGCGGATGCTCGCCGCCCGCGTCGATGATCGCCTCGATCTGGGGGATGGTGTCGGTGACCAGATACTGATGCTCCATCGGGTGCAGCGGGAAATAGATGCCCGCCATCGCACCCACCTCGCGCGCCCAGAGGCCGCCCGCATTGACCAAATGCTCGGCATGGATGGTGCCCTTGTCGGTGACCACGTCCCAGGTGCCGTCCGAACGCTGGTTGGTCTCGCGCACCATGCAATGGGTCTCGATGGTGGCACCGCCCATGCGCGCGGCCTTGGCATAGGCATGGGTGGTGCCGGATGGGTCGAGATGACCGTCGAGCGGATCGTAGAGCGCGCCGATGATGCCGTCGGTATTGGCGATGGGGGCAATCTTCCTGATCTCTTCCGGTCCGATGATTTCGGTTTCAAGCCCCATGAACCGGTGTTTGGCGCGCTCTGCCAGCAACATGTCGAACCGGTCGCGATTGTCCGCCAGCGTGATGCCGCCCACATGGTGCAACCCACAGGACATGCCTGTGATCTCTTCCAGTTCCTTGTACAACCGAATCGTATAGCCCTGCAGCGCCGCCATGTTGGTGTCACCGTTCAACGTATGAAACCCGCCGGCTGCGTGCCAGGTGGACCCGGACGTCAGTTCGGAGCGTTCAAGCAGCATCACATCCGACCAGCCCAGCTTGGTAAGATGATACAGAACGGAACATCCGATGACACCGCCGCCAATCACGGCCACCTGACATGTGGTTTTCATTTGGAACTCCCTAATTGTGGCCCGACTGTGCAAAGGCTGTTATGGGTCTTCTGTTCAAAATACGACCAGAATTGTCGCCGTCATCAATCGGTGCTGCGCAAGGGGGAGATTTGGACAATCCAGACCGCTATCAAAGGAGCAGCCACGGTTATGACAGCCACCGTGATCATCAGCATCCCAAGCTCTGAATAGTCTGCCGGGGTGGTCACAAGACCACCGTCGTCCTTGACCTCGCGGGTGATGGTGAAAATCTGGTTGAGGTATTTTGTGCCGAGACTGGAGGCGGAAAGCGCCAGATTGGTGAAGGAGGCCATCACCGCAAAGAAGGTGGCCTTGAGTGCGGGTGGGGCATTGCGGGCGATCCATGCCAGCATGGGGATCATCGAGATCTGACCGAGTGGGGATTCGACGGCGGTGTTGACCATGGCGATGAAGCGGGCATCCACGACGCCGCCAGTCATGGCTGATGTCCAGTGGTGGACACCGAAGTACAACCCGATGCCCGGCAGCGACAGAATACCTGCGGCGATGCTGAGCAGAATCACGATATCAGCGATGGTCTTCGAAGCCATTAAAGGGCGGAGAACCACCATACCGACCAATGTCAGAACGGAAGTGATCAGATAGAGGACCGACAGGAACTGCTGGTCGAAACCCAGGACATCGATTTCAAACCAAGTCGAACCCGCTCCGTTCAGGGGAACCGCGCGAAAGACGAACACGATAACGGCAGTTCCGACCAGAGCCCGCGCTTTGGCTAACTCCAGATTGCGGATGAGTTGCCGCATCAGGGTCAGCACGATGCCCATGGAACCGGCAAAGACGATTTCCTGCGAATAGGGGACATCCGTCAAACCGACCGTGAGGGTCATGACGATGAAAACCGCACCTCCGGTGAAGTACCAGTGGTTAAGTTTGACGGGTTCGCCATCGGGATCAAAATGCGCGATGGCCCGATGAAGTTCCATGCCACCCGAGATCAGCTTGCGGATCGCTCGACGTTTTTGGGTTGCGGCAAGAAGCACACCGGAGATCGAAATGCACGGGATCAGCTGCGCAAGAAGATATACCTCGCCATAGACCGTAGCCTTTTCCGCTTCGGGCAAAGTTTCAATCCCGGCAAACAGCCAGATATTCAGCAAGGCCACAGTGCTTGCACCACCGATCAGGGCGAACCGGCCCAGCGTCTGCATCGTGGTATGCAGGGCGCGTTCGGTGTCTTCGTTCAATCGGTTCCCGTCGGCATCGGTGCGCGGCACGGCTTCGACCGACATGGCGTCGGCCACCGCGTCCTGAACCACATAACCGCAGGGGGCAAGGATGACCGACAGCACATACCAGGCGGTGACCGACATGATTTCGGGCATCCAGGCAAGCCGCGTGGCCAATCCGAACATGATCAGGAAACTGGCCGCAATCAGGGTCGCGCCGACATAGACGAGGAAGGTCTTCCAACGCCAGATCAGATCGACCAGATGACCCAGTGGCATCTTCAACGCCCACGGCAGACCGGCCCAGAAGGCTAGACCCGCAATGAATGCTGCTGAGACATCGAGATATTCCTTGATGAAGAAGGTGCCTACGATCGCTGTCAGCCCCTGCGCCCCGGCTGCGAAATAGATCATCAGCGGGGGTAGGAAGGACCAGCGAAACTGGCGGCCCAAGTCAAGAACAACCGCGTCGAACCACACTGCAAGACGCGCAACGGCAGTCATAGTCGCCGGATCTTTAGGCCGGTAATGCGATTGCCTTCTCGTGCGGTCACCTCGAAGCGGAACCCGTGGAAGGCGAAGACCTGTCCCACCGTCGGGATCATCTGGGCCTCGTGGATGACAAGGCCCGCGATGGTGTTGGCTTCCTCATCGGGCAACGCCCAGTCCATGGCGCGGTTGAGGTCGCGGATGGTCATCGAAGCTTCGACAAGGAACTGGCCATCGTCGGTGCGGGTGACCGCCAGATCCTCATCCAGATCGAATTCATCAGTGATTTCGCCCACGATCTCTTCGAGGATGTCTTCTAGAGTAATCAGACCGCGCAGTGAGCCGTATTCGTCCACCACCAGTGCGAAATGGCTGTGTATGCGCAGAAATTCCCGCATTTGGTCGTCAAGCGTAGTAGTTTCGGGAACGAAATAGGGGGCATTGGCGACCTTGGTAATGTCAAAGGACTTGAGCCGTTCGGCGTCGCCCTCGGTCCCACCGACTTGGGCGTACATGGCGCGGAACAGATCCTTGGCGTGCACGACGCCGATGATGTTTTCTAGGTCGCCACGATAGACCGGAAGCCGCGTATGCGGGCTTTGCAAGCATTGCTCCAAAATCGCTTCGGGTCCGGCATCGGCGTCGATCATCTGGATGTTCGAACGGTGCAACATGATCTCTTCGACAGTGCGATCGCCGAGATCAAGCGCACCAAGAATGCGGTCGCGGTCTTCCTTTTCGACGACCCCCTCGGAATGGCCCAATTGCAACGCACCGGCAATTTCCTCGCGCACCGCCAGGATGTGGCTGTCGGGGTCGATCTGAACGCCGAACAGGCGCAGCACGCCGCGCACCAACAGGCGGACGGCGGCCACTACCGGGGCAAAAAGCGTCACGATCACACTAATTGCGGGTGCCACCCATGCGGCAGCTTTTTCGGCATTGGTGATAGCGTAGGTCTTGGGCAGCACTTCGGCAAAGACCAGAACCAGCACCGTCATAACCAGAGTCGCCAGCGCCACGCCGCTTTCGCCAAATGCCCTTGTGAACAGGGCCGTCGCCAACGAGGCAGACAGGATGTTGACTAGGTTGTTGCCCAGTAAGACTGATCCGATGAGGCGTTCGTTGTCTTCGGTGATGTCCAGAGCTTTTTGCGCACCACGAGAGCCCTTGTCGGCCTGCGCCCGCAATTTACCGCGCGACGAGGCCGTCAATGCAGTTTCCGACCCCGAGAAAAAGCCTGAAAGCACGAGTAAAAACAGGATGGCGCAAGTGGTTATCCAGAATGCGCCGTCAAAAGCGGAAGTGGTCGCGTCCATCGGTCCTTCGTTTCCTTGGTGTTGCAACCGTTATGGGGCCGGTGCCGTTCCCGATCAAGGGTTTAGCCTTTGTTCCTGGCCAAAGGATGATGCTCCAGCACTAGTTCCATGAGTCGTTCATCCAGAACATGGGTATATATTTCTGTTGTGGCCACGTCGGCATGACCGAGCAATGTCTGAATCGACCGCAAGTCGGCGCCGTTAGCCAGAAGATGCGTGGCGAATGCGTGGCGCAAGGTATGCGGCGTCACCTTGTTCGGCGGCACCCCTCCGGCAACCGCGAATTCCTTGATCAGCAGATAGAATCGATGCCGTGTCAGGTGACCGGACTTGCCGCGCGATGGAAACAGATACTTTGAGGGTTTGCAGCCGTTCGAAGTTTTTTCGCCTTCGACAGTGTCACGCTCAGTCAGCCAACTTGCCATTGCATCGCGGGCAGGCGGGGAAAGTGGCACCATCCGTTCCTTTCCACCTTTGCCGAGGATCAGTAACATGCGCGGGTCGCCCCGTGCCGAGGACACCGGCAGTGACACCAGTTCGCTCACCCGCATACCGGTGGCATAGAGCAGTTCCATCAGGCAGGTATTGCGCAGACGGTCTGTGATCGAGCGTCCGCTGCAGCGCGCAGCACCAAGCAGACGGTCCACCTCGGTCACTTCAAGGGTCTTGGGAAGACGCTTCTGGCGGCCCGGTCCTCGGATCTGGATGGCTGGATTTGTTTCGCGCCATCCTTCCTCGAAGGCAAAACGATAAAGCTGCTTGATTGCCGACAGGCGGCGTGCGCGCGTCGACCGGGCCATTCCTTGTGCGTCACAATCAATCAGATAGGCCTCGACCTGGTTGCGGTCGGCCTCGTCAAAGCTGGAGTTTTGTTGATCAAGCCATCCGGCGAAATCCATGAGGTCACGGCCATAGGCAAGCAGCGTATTGGTGGCAGCACCCAGTTCCGCAGCCTGGGCTTCGAGGAAGGTTGAAATCCAAAGCTCTGACGTGCTTGGCCCCGCCATGGTTAGGCTCCGTTCACGATCATCAACTGCAGGGCGGCTCGGCGAGCGGTATCTTCCAGCCCAACGTGACGAAACGCTGCCAATGCGCCAGTCAGGTCCACCACGTTGCCACGCGCTCCGTGTGCAAATAGGGACATAGAGACAAGTATTGCCTCACCCAGTCTTCCTTCGATCAAAAGTTGTTCGATCTCAGGTGGGATCTGTGTTGTCTGTTTGAACCCTGAGGAGATGGCCGTCGCCCGGACCGAAGGTGCGGTGGCCTGATATGGTCGCCCTTTTGCCAGCATGGCAAGAAAGGTGTTTTCGCTACTTTCGTCTGGCTGTGACTGAGCAGCGGTTTCATAATTTTCTGAGAGCAGAAGGATACGCCAACGCAACGTGTCTACCTTGGGATCGGGCAGGTGCATGACGGACAATTGTTCGGCGAACAGATCGGCAAAGGCAACTTGCAGACCGACTCCTGACATTGCCACCCAAACGACCGGAAGCGTTTTAGTAATCGCCGTCGCGTTTCCGGTCGACAGCGCCGTCTCGAACCGCTGGATGGCAGAAACACGATCCCAAACGCCGCCCGATGCGGCCGGAGCACGTTCAGTGTAGAGTCCCAGCAACTGGTTGGGAGTCAGCGAACCGATCCGTGTCAGTCGCTCGGCAGCCTCTATTTGAGCTTTCCACCCCGCCACGTCACGCAGATCCGCCGTTGCATAGGCGCGGGGGAGCGAAGCCGTGGGCAGGCGTTCGCCGATCGACTCAAAAAGACGGAAGGTCAGAGGATTGGGATGCTGTGGCTGAGGTAGTGGCGGTGCGCCCTCGAATAGTTCGGGGCTGAGAAACCGGTCGAGCAGGGCCATTTCATCGGGTGGCAGAAGGTCGAGCGCATGAGCGGCTTCGAGCGTTAGCGCGGCTGAAGACCAGTCACCTCGGCGAACCTTGCAGAAAATCTGAGCGGTATAGTCTTGTGACAGGTAGGGTTGCGCGGTCAGGGCCGAACAACTCCGATCTTCGTCGCCCGTCAGAAGAGTAGCGTCGAACCACCGCGCAAAGCGTCCGACCGTATCCGTCGGGCCGGCCAGTTGTGCCAAGGCCTGGGCCGGGTCGGTCGCGCCAAGCTGCATCAGGCGGTCGAGGCGCGCCAACAACAGCGTTTCGCCAGCGCCGGACCCTGCAGGCGCACGGGATTCGGTCAGCAGCAAGGTAAACAGCAACCGCTGCATCGCGGCATTATCGCGCACTGGCACGCTTGTTAGCATTTCAGCGATATACTCGGGTTCGCTGCCTTGCCACAAATCCGGAGGGAGCCCGGTCACCTTGGATGACACCAGTCCGATCGGACGCGAGATTGCCTGTAGCGAAGTGACCTCAACTTGGGGGTGTATGCCGGTTTGTGTTACTGGTGGTTCCAGCAACACAGTTCCGGGCAGGTTCTGGGGTGGGTCGTTCAGCCAGTCGATGGCCGACAAAGGTTGCTGTGCTGACGCTGTACCACCCAGGAGCAACGCAACAAGCGCGGTCCTAGTCAACATTCAGGATCACCGGTTCGTGAATCTCGCTTTGTTTGGCCGAGAAATCCACGCCAAAAAAAGGCCCCAGATAAGCATAGCCAACAAGGCCTATGAAGACGATACACAGGACGTAGACTACGAATTTGATTAGACGCTTCATTGCCTGACACTGCCCCAATTTACTCTTTTGCCCAAGTTATAACTTCCATTTTCTGCAAGATCACGTCATTCACGGTGAAATGAGCGAAATTAAGCATAATCCGGACCGAACGGGTAAGACTCTGGCCTTTGACCTGCACAAAACAGTGGTTATGGTGGGGATGATGGGGGCTGGTAAGACCGCTGTAGGGCGGGCCTTGGCTGTGCGACTGGGTGTTCCCTTTCTTGACAGCGACGCCGAAATCGAATCGGCGGCCAACATGACCATCCCGGAAATATTCGAACGCGACGGGGAGCCGTTCTTTCGGCAGAAAGAAAGCCAGGTCATCAGCCGTCTGCTGGATGAGGAAAGTGGCATACTGTCGACCGGAGGTGGCGCATTTCTGCGTGAGGACAACCGTCGGATGATCTCGGACCGGGGAGTGTCGGTTTGGTTGCGTGCGGACCTGAACGTGTTGTGGAACAGGGTGCGGCACAAAGATACCCGACCTTTGCTGCGCACTTCTGATCCACGTGCGACGTTGCGCGCGTTGTATGATGCGCGGGTGCCGATTTATGCCAAGGCTGACCTGGTCGCGGATTCGGATGGTGAGACCTCGATCGAACAGATGGTGGATCGGGTGGTGTCAGCCTTGTTGACGCGCCCGGATGTTCTGGAACGGAAATAATGCATCAAACCGTACATGTCGTGTTGGGCGAACGTTCTTATGACGTGGAGATTGGCCCGGACCTTCTGGCACACGCGGGTGCGCGGATCGCACCTTTGCTAACGCGACCGAAGGTTGCGGTTCTGACAGATGAAACGGTTGCAGCGCTACATCTCGAGGCGTTGGGTTCAGGTTTGGCTGCCTCTGGGATCCAGATGACATCACTGGCGTTGCCGGCCGGTGAGGCCACCAAAAGCTGGCCGCATTTCGAACGAGCGGTCGAATGGTTGCTGGCAGAAAAGATCGAACGCAGCGATGTGGTGGTGGCATTTGGTGGTGGTGTTATCGGCGATCTGGCAGGGTTCGCCGCTGCCGTTTTGCGGCGCGGTGTGCGTTTCGTGCAAATCCCGACCACGCTGCTGGCGCAGGTGGACAGTTCGGTGGGCGGAAAGACGGGGATCAATGCGCCTCAGGGCAAGAACCTGATCGGTTCCTTCCACCAACCTTCGCTAGTGCTGGCTGATACCGCGGTTCTGGGAACTTTGACGACACGAGACTTTCTGGCGGGCTATGGCGAGGTCGTGAAATACGGTCTGTTGGGCGACGCGGTTTTTTTTGACTGGCTTGAGATCAATGGTCCAGTCCTGTCCGGTGGCGATATGGCTTCATGTGTGCAGGCAGTGACCCGTTCGGTACAGATGAAGGCCGACATTGTTGCGCGTGACGAGACCGAACAGGGGGACCGCGCTTTGCTCAATCTCGGGCATACGTTCTGTCATGCGCTGGAGGCGGCAACTGGCTATTCTGATCGTCTATTGCATGGCGAAGGTGTTGCCATCGGCTGTGCGTTGGCTTTCGAGCTTTCGGCGCGGCTGGGCCTGTGTTCACAGGAAGATCCGAGCCGCGTGCGGGCGCATCTCAAGGCGATGGGGATGAAGACTGACCTGGCCGACATTCCCGGCGACCTGCCCGGGGCCGAAGCTCTGGTCGATTTGATGGCGCAGGACAAGAAGGTGATCGATGGGCAGCTTCACTTTGTCCTTTCTCGCGGGATTGGAAGCGCTTTCGTGACCTCGGATGTGCCTCGTGACGCGGTTTCGAGATTACTTGAGGATGCGCTGGCGAACTGTTGATATTTCAGTGTTTCCGCCCCGTTAAGACCATCAATTCCCCGATGTTCTCACGGGTGATGTAACCAACCATGTGACCATTTTCGGCGCGTACTGCGATGGCGGGTGCACCTTGGTGCAAAGCGTCCAGGACTTCTTCCAGTCCGGCAGTGAGATGGACCGACGGGATCTCTTCATCCATGATCGAGGTCGCAGGATCTGAACGTGGGTGATCCCCGGCAAGAGCAGCAAACAGACGTCCGCGCGTTACGAAACCCATCAGATCGCCAGAAGCGCCGAGAACCGGGAATTCGTGCTGTGTCGTGTGGATGACGGCCTGTGCTGCGGTACCCAACGTATCGGTGGGTGAAAGAGATTCGAAACTTGTGATCATCGCGTCGCGGGCCAGCATTCGCCGCGCCACGGCCCGCAACGCTACGTCCTGACTTTCTGCATTGGCGGCGATGAACACGAAAAGTGCAATTAGAACCAGGATCGGATTGCCCGAACTCAGCCCCGCAAAGCCAAGCATGAAGGCCACCATCTGACCGGCCAACGCCGCGACGCGGGTAGCCTTGACCCGATCCATCGCCATGCACAGAAGCGCGCGAAACACCCTCCCGCCGTCCATCGGGAAGGCTGGGATCATGTTGAACAGCGCCAGAAACAAGTTCACAAAAGCCAGCCGGCTGAGAAAGTCGATCTGCGCGTTGTCGATCTGCGCCAGGGTTTCGACGTCCATACCCGCGCCAAGTAAAACGAGGACCATCCAGATTACGACATTTACAGCCGGTCCTGCGAGTGCGACAAGAACCTCCTGCATCGGCTTTTCGGGCATTCGTTCCAGCCGCGCCAGCCCGCCGATGGGCAGAAGCGTGATGTCCGGTGTCTTGATACCGTATCGCCGAGCCGTCAGGGCATGGCCGAATTCATGCGCTACTACGCAGGCGAAGAGTGCCAGCACAAACGCGATGTTTTCGACGGCGGCGGGCATGCCGCCATTCGAATAGGCCGAAAACCCGACCCATGCGAGAAGAAGGAAAAAGGTAATGTGGACCCTCAGTTCCGAGCCGAACAGGCGACCGAGAGAGAAGGACCACGTCATATTGAACCTCTGTTGTTAGAACGGGATCTCGTCGTCGTCGATCCCGCCCGAGGCCGGGGCAGGACTTCCGGACGGACCGTCATAGGGATCACCTTGAGAGCCGCTTCCGTAGCCGCCACTATATCCGCCACCAGCCTGACCACCGCCATAGCCACCGCCTTCGCCGCGGTTATCGAGCATGACTAGGGTGGCGTTGAAGCCTTGCAGAACCACCTCTGTTGAATAGCGATCCTGACCGGATTGATCCTGCCATTTACGCGTCTGCAACTGACCTTCGAGATAAACCTTTGAACCCTTGCGCAAGTACTGTTCGGCAACACGGACCAAACCCTCGTTAAAGATTGCGACCGAATGCCATTCGGTCCGCTCACGGCGTTCGCCGGTATTACGATCTTTCCAGGTTTCGGATGTCGCGATGCGCAGGTTGCAAACCTTGCCGCCGTTTTGGAAGGTGCGAACCTCGGGATCGCGGCCCAGATTTCCGACCAGAATGACTTTATTGACCGAGCCTGCCATGTATTTCCCCGTTCATTTTACGATACTCTGCGAATCTGAACGATCCGTCCACGTGACCCTATACGTCCTGTGACATGGTTAAAACACCGTTGATATGGCACAGGTGATGACAGAGTGATCTGACGCCGCTTTTAATTCAACGCGAATCTCCTATACTGCGGCCCGAGGTTTAACGACCAGGCTAGGTAGAATGCGCAGGCTTTTCAGCGGCATCGCGATTGGTTCATTGTTGTTTGCATCGGCTCCGGTGCACAGCGATGTGTTGTCGACCAAAAATCGCCGTGACATATTTCGCAATCAGGCCAAGGTATTAGATAGCCGAGCGGCAGTTCAATACAAGGACTCCACTCGGCTAAAACCAAAAAGCGAGCATAGTGGCTTCGACAAGCGCTACACCGGGAAATACCGGGGCCTGTATCTGGAAATGGCGAGGTCGGCTGCACGCCTGCACAATGTTCCAGAGGAGTTGTTTCTTCGTCTCGTCCAGCAGGAAAGCGGGTGGAACCCGCATGCTAAGTCGCACAAGGGAGCGTTGGGGCTGGCGCAGCTTATGCCGCAGACGGCGCAGCTTTTGGGTGTGAACCCGAATGACCCGAAACAGAATTTGGAAGGCGGTGCACGGTATCTGTCCTGGCAGTTCCGCAAGTTCAAATCCTGGCGCTTGGCACTGGCGGCCTATAATGCCGGGCCGGAAGCGGTCGAGAAACACGGCGGGGTACCGCCATATCAAGAAACTCGCAACTACGTTAAGGCGATTTGGGGCAGCTGACGATTGCATGCTGCAGAGCGGCGTGTCTGCCCCTTGATTGGATTGAACCGTGGCGGTTACAATTTTTCCTGTCTGTGAAAGGGAATTGGTGCCGCCTAATGTCTGTTGATCGCCCTGAAATCCCGTCTGCAACATTGGCCAACTGGCAGAAATTGGTCGATCTTGTTGCCCGGCTTGCAGATGTTCCGGCCAGTCTGATCATGAAAACTGATGCACCCGATCATACCGTGTTGGTGACATCTGATTATCCAGATAATCCTTATCCGGTTGGCATGGGGTTCCGGCTGCATCCCAAGCTTTACTGTCAAGGAGTGTTCGCCCGTGATGGGGAACTGGTCGTCGAAGACGCCGCCTGCGATCCCGACTGGCGCGACAACGAAGATCTGGAACACGGAATGACATTTTACATCGGATTGCCGCTGAAATGGCCCGATGGGGGAATCTTTGGCACCATTTGTGTGCTGGACCGCCAGCGCAACCGCAGGGCGCTTTTGTTTCGTGAAGGGCTGAATCAGTTTGCACGCATGGTCGAGTCGGATTTGGCCTTGCTTCAAGAGGTTTACCTGCGCCGGGAATTGGAGGGCAAGCTGAACGAAACGCTTGTGCATCTGGAAAACCGAGTGCAGAAACGAACGCGTGAGTTGCAGGAAACCAATACTGCACTGCGGGTTCTGCTGAGCAGCGTTGAAGACGAGCGAAAAAAGCGGGATACCGAGATTCTGGAACAGGTCAAAAGCATGGTTTTGCCTTATCTCGACAAACTGCGAAGCCAAACCGGCGTGTCCGAGGCATATGAAATCTATCTCGATCTGGCTGAGCGCAATCTTCGCGAAATCACCTCCGCCATGTCCGACAAGTTGTCGGATGCGTTTTCGGTCATGACTCCAACGGAGATCGAGATCGCCCAGATGGTGATGTCGGGTAAAACGACAAAAGACATCGCCAAGGCTCTGTCGCGCGAGACGTCCACAGTTGATTTTCACCGCAACAACATTCGCCGCAAGCTTGGTCTTGAGGGGCGTGGGCGAAACCTGCGGAGCCACCTGCTCGCGATTTCGTGAACAGAAAATAGGGGGATTTCCCCCGCAATACCCCCCGATTTTTCCGGTCTGAGCATCGGGGTCCCACCTTGTTAACCTGTTTGAGACGACCGCAATTGGTCGTCGAATTCAACAGGGAGACAAGAATATGGATCGCAAGGATCTTAAGCCGACGTTGCTAAGGGGCGATAAGGGTAATCTTGCACCGGGCCTGTCGCGCCGCTCGTTCTTCATGGCAGCTGGTGCAGTCGGAGTCAGTGCCGGTGCGGCTGTGGTAGGGGCAAAACCTGCGCAAGCGCAATCGCAGGCGTGGTTGCAGCCGGGCAACAATAATCGCGTAATCGGGATGCAGGGAGCGACCGGACAAGCCAGTACCGGTGCGGTCGGTATCGACTATTTCGGCCATTGCGCCATCAAGATTACTTCGCCCAGCGGCGCAACGGTGCTGTTTGATCCATGGCGCGATGACCCGTCGGGCGCATGGGGGCTTTGGTTCCGCAATGAGTTTCCGCAGATCCCAGTGGACATCACGATGTCGACCCACGCTCATTTCGACCACGACGCCATTGAACGGCCGAATTCGACGATGGTTCTGGACCGGATGGTCGGCAACTTCGAGTTCGCAGATATCAAGATCACAGGATTTGCCGATAAGCACGCCTGCGTCGCTCCTGGCTGGTATAGCTGGACAGATGCGCTTGCCGAATTCGGTGTCGACGCCTGCCCGCCGAACAATCCGGGTCATATGGATATGGTGGTCTATCTGGTCGAAGCCGGCGGAATTCGCACTCTGATCTGGGGCGACAATCGGCACAACCCACCGCAGGAATTCTGGGATGCCGTGGGGCAGGTGGATGTCCTGACCCTTCCGGTCGATGGCTCGCAGCACATACTGAGCTATGGGCAGGGCAATGACATCGTCGCAAAGCTGAAACCCAAGATTATAATCCCGACCCATTACCTGAACGAAGTTACGTCTTATACTCTGACGACGCTGCAATCGGCGGATGAGTGGGTGAAAGGACAACAGAGCTACAAGATGCTCGACAGTGCCAGCCTCTCGCTCGAAGCTGGCGAAATCGCGGGCATGAACCAAGAGTTCATGTATTTCGGCAGCAACGTGGCGACCGGATAAATCAACCACCAGACCCAGCCGGATTTGCTCTCCAATCCGAGCAGGACGACGTTCTCACTCCTTCCTACTCTTGGGCAACGGAAAAGGGCCAGGCTTTGCCTGGCCCTTTGACGTGGCGTCCGTTTTCGGGCGCTATTATTCGGCAGCGATCTTGATGACCGGTTCCATGCGGGCGAGAACATCTTCGGACAGATGGCATTTGATCTGATGTCCAGCTTCCAGCATCTTGACCGGAGGTACGTCTTTTTCACACAAGCCGCCCGGCACTTCCGATTTCCAACGACAGCGGGTTTGGAATGGGCATCCCGGCGGCGGGTTCATGGCCGAGGGAATGTCGCCTTCAAGCACGATGTGCTTTTTCTCGATCGAAGTGTCGGCAATCGGGACCGCTGAAAGCAGCGCTTCGGTATAGGGGTGATAGGGCGGGCTGAAGACCTGATCTGTTGATCCAAGTTCGACCACATGGCCCAGATACATCACCATCACGCGATCACTTAGGTAGCGGACGATTGACAGGTCGTGGCTGATAAACAACAGCGTCGTTTTGTGCTCGCGCTGAATCTCCATCAAAAGATCCGTCACTGCGGCCTGGACCGACACATCCAGTGCCGAGACTGGCTCGTCCGCAACCACGATGCGCGCGTCACCGGCGAAGGCGCGGGCAATACCCACGCGCTGTTTTTGCCCCCCCGAAAGCTGTCGTGGCATCCGGTCGGCAAAGGCGCGGGGCAGTTTTACCAAGTCGAGAAGTTCTAGCATCCGCTTCTTGCGCTCGGCCTCAGAATTTCCAACGCCAAAGATTTCGAGCGCGCGGATTATCTGCCGACCCACCGTCATCGACGGGTTCAGGGTGTCAAACGGGTTCTGGAAAACCATCTGAACTTCACCCACCGTTTTGGCATCGCGTTCTTCGATCGGAACCTGTTCGATATTGCGATTATCCAGAAGGATCTGGCCGTCTGTGGCAGTCTCCAGACCCATCAGGACCTTGGCAAAGGTGGACTTTCCGCAGCCCGATTCGCCAACTATGGCCAGCGTTTCAGATTCGTGGGCCTCGAAACTCAGGGTTTCGTTGGCCTTGACGACCTTGGTTTCGCCGCCGCCGAACAGTGCGTTGGCCGCCACCTCGTAATACTTTTTAAGGTTGTCCATCTTCAGCACCGTCTTGCCGATCGCGGCCTTTTCTTTCTGTTCGCCGACAGTGATCGGGGCATTCCAGTCGATTTCCTGAAACTTCAAACAGCGCGTATGGTGCCTGTCATTGCCAGGAACCACTGACATCACGATATCCTGCGCGTCGCAGCGGCCCTCCTCGAAATAGTCGCAGCGCGGGCCGAAATTGCATCCGGGCGGGCGTTCGTGGGGCAGGGGGAAGTTGCCAGGTATTGCCACCAGCGGGCGCGAATTCTTGTCGGCGCCGGGCAACGGGATCGATCGGAACAGAGCCTGCGTATAGGGATGCTGCATCTCGTCAAAGACATCCTTGATCGAGCCGCGCTCGACTGCCTCGCCAGAATACATCACGCAAAGCCGGTCGCAGGTTTCCAGAACCAGGCCGAGGTTGTGGCTGATAAACAGCATCGAAGTGCCGTATTTCTTGCCCAGATCCTTGACGAGTTCGACCACGGCGGCTTCTACGGTCACGTCAAGTGCGGTCGTCGGCTCGTCGAGGATAAGCAGTGCCGGTTTCGACATTAGTGCCATCGCAATCACGATCCGCTGTTGCTGGCCACCCGACAGCTGGTGCGGAAAGCTGTTCAGCATCCGCTCGGGGTCTGGCAGGCGCACGTCTGTCACCACCTCCAGCGCGCGGGCATAGGCTTCTTCGGTGCTGACGCCTTCATGGATCATCGGAACTTCCATCAGCTGCTTGCCGATTTTCATCGCCGGGTTCAGCGAGGCCATCGGCTCCTGATAGATCATTGCGATCTCGTTGCCGCGGATGTCGCGCAGCTCTTCGGCGCTCATCTGACTTAAATCGCGTCCCTTGAACTTGATCGTACCGCCAACGATACGGCCATTCTTGCCCAGGTCCTGCATGACGCCAAGGGCGACAGTAGATTTGCCGCAACCGGATTCACCCACCAGCCCCACAGCCTCACCTGGCTGAACGCTGACCGAAAAATCCATCACGGCCGGAATTTCGCGCAAGCGGGTGAAGAAAGAAATCGACAGCTTGTCAATCTCCAGGATCGGGCCGTCATATTCCGCCATTTTGTTCATTTTGTCGTTCTCCCAGATAAAGCTGGATAGATCCTTCTTCATCTTTTCGAAAATACTCCGGGGGTCCGGGGGCAGCGCCCCCGGCCTCGATCACATCAGTCCTTCAGACTTTCTTCACGCAGGCCATCCGCCAGCAGGTTCAAACCAAGAACCAGCGACAACAGAGCCAGTGCCGGCGGCAAAGCCGGGTGGAGGTAGATTGACAGGAGCTTGCGACCCTCGTTGATCGTCGAGCCCCAGTCAGGGCTTTCAGGTGGCAGGCCCAATCCGAAGAAGCCCAAGGTTCCCAGAAGGATGGTCGTGTATCCGATACGAAGGCAGAAATCCACGATCAACGGGCCACGTGCATTGGGGAGAATTTCCCACAGCATGATGTACCAAGGTCCTTCGCCACGAGTCTGGGCGGCAGCTACATAGTCGCGGGTCTTAATGTCCATCGCCAGACCACGTACGATGCGGAACACCGTGGGCGAGTTGACGAAGACGACAGAGACGAACACGACAAGAATTCCGCCTGGAACGTCAAACAGATCGACAAACGTGGGCAGCCCCCAGATCGCATAGTCCTTGGTGTTGATCAGATATCCACCCGTCGAGACAAGGGACAAATACAACCAGATCGCTACGCCGAGGACACCAATCAGTAGAGGTGTTCGGAAGTTGGGGCGCGTATAATATCGCGAATTCAGCAACACCCCAATAAAGATTATGGGGAAGACGAACAGAACGATGGCCATATAGTTCGGAACGCCCGTCGCGACGATTTCTGGCGTCACCAGCAAGTAAAACAGCAGGATCACAGGAAAGGCGAGGATCAGGTTGGCAAGAAACGACAGGAATGTATCCAGTCGACCACCGTAATATCCAGCGGGAAGGCCCAGCGTGATGCCGACCATAAATGCAAACAACGTCGCCAGCGGTGCAATCTGCACAACGACCCAGGCACCCTTTACCATACGGCTGAAAACGTCACGGGCCAGGTTGTCGCCTCCCAGCAGGTACCAGGCGTATTCACCTTCTTCAGCACCTGAAAGAGGTGTTCCTGGCACCTTGTTCTTCATGCCTGAGACCTGCACCAACGGGTCATGGGTCAGTATCAGGTCCAAAGCACCGAAGATCCCGGTAAAAACCCAGAACATCACCAGACCAAACCCGATCATTCCAATGGGACTGTCGTAAAGTTTACCGTAAAGGCCCAAGCGGCGTTTGAATGCCATAGACATCGCGAACAGGATTATTAAGGCAATCCAAACAGGCATGAACTGTTGCGAGATGGCTCCGATAATACCGGCACCGGTGCCCATCACCACACCCAGAACAAGATAGGCTAGGGCCAATCCGATACTCGCCATAAAGGAATATCTGACAGCCGTTTCCGCAAGCCCGCGAAGACCGCCGGTGGCCTGCAACGTACCGTCTGAGTTGGCGACTACCGGGACCTCGGTCGTAAAGATTCCGGCAAAGATCCAGAGCACGATGGCAAGAGCGAGGAGCACAAGCGCGATTTGGATAAGCGGGTTGAGAAAGGCGATAGAGCCGGTCCAGCTAAGAGGTTCCATGATCTATCTCCCTTACGAAATACGGATGCGCGGATTGAGGTAGACATAGCCGATGTCCGAGATCAGCTGGGTCACCAGCACCACAAAAACCGACACAACCGAAATGGCCAGAAGCAGCTGAATGTCATTGTTGCCCGCCGCCTGAACCAGCGCCCAACCGAAGCCTTTGTAGTTGAACAGGGTTTCCACGATCACCACGCCGTTCAGCAGCCACGGGAACTGCAGCATGATGACAGTAAATGGAGCAATTAATGCGTTGCGCAGAGCGTGCTTCAGAACGATGTTCGAGAACGAGACGCCCTTAAGGCGCGCGGTTCGGATGTATTGCGCCGTCATCACCTCTGTCATCGATGCACGGGTCATCCGAGCAATATATCCCATGCCGTACAGCGAAATTGTCAGCACCGGTAGAAAGAAGTTCTCGAAGGTCGGGTCGTCCATTGCCTGCGTCGCGGTTCCCTTGAACCACTTGAGACCCACGGTGGAAGAGGTGAAAATCGCGATAAAAATCACGCCCGATACATATTCCGGCGTTGCCGTGGTAATGATTGAAAATGTGGAAAGAGATCGGTCGAGAGCCGAGCCTTCGCGCATGCCCGCCAGCACACCGACCAGCAATGCGGAAGGTATCATCAGGATAAGGACCCACATCATCAGGTATCCCGTATTACCCAATCGCTTTCCAACGATCGTCGAAACGTCGTCCTTGAAAACGGTTGAATACCCCCAATCCCCTTGCAGAATACCGCAGAACCGTGGTGTTTCTTCGGGTGTCTGTCCCGGCCGCACGCAGGTTCCGACAAACTGGCCGTCGGCCAGCGTGTTTGTAAATCCAGGTGCTACGCCAAGCCACTGACCGTATTTGATCAAAACCGGCTGGGTATACCCGCGGTTCGTGAGCCAGTTTTCAACCTGTTCGTCCGACATACGCTGGTTGCCCTGCGTCTTGGCGAGCTTCTCGAGGTTTGGATAGAGATTGGTCAAGAAGAAGACCACAAATGTCAGGCATAATGCCGTGAGCAGCATTACCCCGAACCGTCTGAGGAAAAAGAGTCCCATGATGGCCCCTGTTGTTCAGGTGTTCCGCAGATCATTGGACCATTGTCTGGCCTCTCACATTCCGGTTTCATCCGGCTTGTCTGCGGCTGGATGAGACGCGCACCAAACGCGCGCGGCTCAATGTGCAGATTCGGCAATCGTTCAGGCTGCCCAACCCCACTTGTAGTGGTGGTGTTCAAAGGCGACATGCATGTCGGTTCCGACAAGGCCGTCCTTCATATGGCGGTAGAGTGCCCGCCAGTAAGGTTGAATGGTGACGCCTTCTTCCTGGATGATGGCTGCGGCTCGCGCCGCGACTTCGCGGCGCTTGTCCGCATCGGCAATTGCCAACGCCTCTGCCAGGACCGCATCGAAGTCAGCGTTGGCCCAACCGAATTCGTTCCATGCCTCACCAGACTTATACGCAAGCGCCCAGATCTGGACGCCCAGAGGGCGGTGGTTCCAGTTGGTCGAGCTGTATGCGTACTTGGTCCAGTCGTTCCAGAAGGTATTACCCGGCAAAACAGTCCGCTTGACGTTGATACCCGCGTCGCGCAATTGAGCTGCGACCGCATCTGTGGTGTTCCGGCGCCAGTCGTCGTCGATCGAGATCAGCTCGTGCTCGAAATCGGCCATGCCGGCTTCTTCCATCAGCGCGCGTGCACCTTCAGGATCATGTTTTTGCGGCGGAAGCTCGGGATATTCAGGATGGATCGGGCCCACATGGTGGTTTTCCGCTGTCGTACCACGGCCACCATACCCGAGTTCCAGGCAGACTGAATTATCGACAGCCATTTGCAGGGCCTGACGAACGCGCTTGTCCGCATAGGGTTTCTTACCGTCGACCTCAGCCAACTGGTTCGGGCGGATCACGATCGAACTCATGGTGATCACTTCGGATTTCACATATCCCAGACCATCCATCACGTCGATGAATTCGCCGACCGATTCATACAGCATGTCGACTTCGTCGGATTCCAGCGCGGCCAGCCAAGCCGATGGATCGGTGCCGTAGTCGATGTATTCGATCCGGTCGAGCGCCGGGCGCCCAAAGACTTCTTCACCCCACCAGGTGTGGTTTTCGTTGCGGACCAGTACCCCTTTGACGCCGACTTCAAGTTCGCTCATCAGGTAGGGGCCGGTGCCGACGTTGTTCAGCAGGTCGGTTTCACTGAAAGACGGGTGGACGATTGCCGCAGGATAATCCGACATGCCAGCGATCAACGAAATGTCGGATGCAGGCAGGTTCAGTTTTACGGTGTGGGCGTCCACCACTTCGATGCCGCCTTCGATCGCCTTGCCGGTGTCGTTGTCGACCAGCGTCGCAAAGCGGCCCGCCATCGAATTGGTTTCCGAACTCTTGTCACACCAGCGGTCTACATTGAATGCGACGTGTTCTGCGGTAAAGTCCTCGCCGTTGTTCCACTTGACGCCCGGGCGCACCTTGAGGGTGTAAACGGTGGCGTCTTCGTTGATTTCCCAGCCTTCCAGCAGCATGCCGCGGAATGTCCCGTCCGAGTTATACTCGACCAGATATTCCAATGTGCCGCGGCTATAGTTGCCGATCTGTGACCAGTCATAGGTGCGCGGGTCTTTCAGTGCGCGGACTTCGGTCTGAACGCGGATAGTGCCGCCTTCTTTTTTGGCATCCTCACCTGCAGCCAAAGCCGGGGCGGGCAGGCCGATCATACCATAGGCGGCGGCGGCGGTAACACCAAGGCCGGTGGCGCGTGTCAGAAACTCGCGGCGGCTAAGCTTGCCATCGCGATATTCCTGAGCATGCATCTTGGCGGCCCAGTGTACCGGTGCTCCAGTCATTGTTTCTTTTGTCATGAATGTCTCCCTGTGACGTTTATTCCATGGCGGAGGGTTTCGGGATATCAGCGCGACCGACGAGTTTCAGCCGCCAAAATCGTTTCCGTCATGTGGAACCTTCGCATCCCCATGGCCGTATTCGGCAACAGAAATGCCGCGAGGTCAATGATAGGAATCGTCATCAATGGGACAAAAACGACATTGTAAAAAGAAATGTCGTTTTTTGGCGGGGGGTTACCACATGGGCTTGAGCACTGGGTTCGCTTTGGTTTTCTGGGCTGGTTTCGACCCGTCTTAGTGATACGCACAGATCCCGGGATGCAACGAAAAAGATCAGAGTTTCGGCAAGATTCAGCGGCCTGCGGACTCAATGAGCCGAATCAACACGATACCAGTTATTCATACGTGCCCTGAACCATGTGCGCTGACGTTTGGCAAACTGGCGCGTCGATATTCCTGCTTTTTCCCGCGCTTGATCAAGCGTCAGTGCTCCGGTCAGGTATGCCATCAATTCCGGTACGCCGATGGCCTTACAGGAAGGGAGCACAGGATTGTAACGATCCTGCATGGCCCGAACTTCATCAAGCGCGCCCTGATCCAGCATCTGGTCAAATCGTCGGAAGATACGATTTTGCAGCCAGGTTTTGTTGACATCAAAAACGATTGGAACGCATTCGCTGAGGGGCAAAACCGGGTCAGGAGTTTCGCTTTGCCAGTCCGCCAGCGAACGGCCCGTGGCCTGCAAAACTTCCCAAGCGCGTTGTACACGCATGCGGTTTTGTCTGTCGATTCGGTTGGCGGTCGTTGTGTCGAGGTCAGCCAGAAGCTGGATCAGACTCATTGCGTCCGCAATATCACGTATCTCGGGCGGAGTGGCCGGGATATCGACCAATCCTTCGGTCAACGCCAGAAAATAGAGCCCCGTCCCCCCAACGATAATCGGGCGTGCGCCGTTCGAAAGCAGGGGGGTCACCTCACGCAACCAGTGGCCGGCGGAATAGGAGACGTCATAAGGCACATGACCATAAAGTCGATGTTGGGCTTGCGCCTCTTCTGCGGCTGTAGGACGGGCAGTGATGACGCGCCAGCAATCATAAACCTGGCTTGCATCAGCATTGACGATCACGCCGCCGTGGCGTTTTGCGATTTCTAGCGCAAGGGCCGATTTTCCTGACGCGGTCGGACCCGCGATGAGAACCGGTTTGTCATCGGGAATCGCAGGCAGGTTTTCGAACAATTTTGCCGCAAAAGCCGCCACCATTTGTTGTACGCCTCATTCCTTGTGATGTTGCATTGAACCTGATCGGCTTTTGCTTCATTTTGCGCCGGAAATAAACCGGTGCCGCAGCGGAGCGCAACATGACCTCTTCCAACATCCAAGCAACTACCCCGCAAACGCAGACCAAGTTCAAGCGGGTCATGCTCAAGATTTCGGGGGAGGCGCTGATGGGGGACCAGGGATTCGGCCTGCATCCACCGACGGTTCAACGAATTGCCGAGGAAGTGAAATCAGTGCACGATCTGGGTGTCGAAATCTGCATGGTGATCGGCGGCGGTAATATCTTTCGCGGCCTCAGCGGCTCGGCGCAGGGGATGGAGCGAACGACGGCGGATTACATGGGCATGCTGGCCACCGTCATGAATGCGCTGGCCATGCAATCTGCACTGGAAGGGCTGGGTGTGTTCACTCGGGTCATTTCGGCCATTCCGATGGATCAGGTCTGTGAACCTTATATCCGCCGTCGCGCGGTACGCCACCTGGAGAAAAAGCGGGTTTGCATCTTTGCTGCCGGAACTGGAAACCCCTACTTCACCACAGATACCGCCGCAACGCTGCGTGCGAGCGAGATGAGTTGCGAAGCCATTTTCAAAGGTACCAAGGTTGACGGAGTCTACGACAAGGACCCAGCCAAGTTTGACGATGCCAAGCGCTACGACACCGTGAGTTATGACGATGTGCTGGCTAAGCGATTGGGAGTAATGGACGCATCGGCCATTGCGCTAGCTCGGGACAACAGTTTGCCGATCATCGTCTTTTCGCTGGACGAACCTGGTGGGTTCCGGGGTATTCTGGCGGGTGAGGGGACCTATACCCGGGTTCAGGGCTGATCTGCACCAATCAGCAAGCTGTGAGCCGGGATAGTATTGGTTTTGGTTCATTTTGTTGCATGACTGCCCGCGAAAAACTTGGCGATGGCCGCCACAATCTTCCATTGGGAACTGCACACGTGGGCGATCAATGCGGTTGTTGCGCTGGCATTAGTTTTTTAGCTTCTTAGCTTAAATCACTGGCTGCCGCTGACAACGCGTTCGGTGTTTTATCCGTTGTTCGGAGAGGCGACCTGGGGTCCGCTGGGACACATCGTCGACGTACTGGCGGTATTCGCGACCATTTTCGGCCTTGGATCAGGTGGTGTCGGGAACCGGACAGGCACTAGAATGATGCGGCTTTGGAGCTGAAAAAGTTCAAGATGTTCGAAGCTTTCCCGCTAACCGGGTTTTTGTCCTTCGCGGGTATCATTTTGGTGGTCATCTTCTTTGCCACCTCGTCTGACTCGGGTTCATAGGTGATCGACACGTTCACAGCGGGCGAGACCGACGCGCCAACTACACAACGGGTTTTCTGGTGTATTCTAGAAGGGGTAATCGCTGTTGTTCTGCTGTTGGACGGCGGATTGGGGGCATTGGAAGCGGTCGCTATTGCGACTCGCTTTCCGCTTGCCATCGTTTTGGTTTTGATGTGCCTGTCCATCCTCATCGGTTTGATCCGAGAAAAGCACGAACTTTGATCATTCGTTGATATCCTCTGAAAGCTCCGGCAATTCGCCGGGGCTTTTGCGGCTTGGGCGCTTGACCTGCATCGATGTTACGGGCTAGCTATCACCGTCTTTCGGACCACGAATTTTGTCCGAAAGACTGCTAGTGTTCCCTCAACTCAAACATAGGGGCCACAGCTCGGCTGGAAGACCTGCCATGTTGTCGGAGTTGTCCGAAATCATGTGCGGGCAAATCTGCGAGACGTGGAACATGATTGAGGAGAACATTTGCAATGAGCACTCTGGATATCGAATTCGTCAGAGCCCAGTTTCCCGCATTTTCCGAACCGAGCCTTGAGGGGCAGGCGTTCTTCGAAAATGCAGGCGGGTCTTATACATGTAAACCTGTGATCGACCGGTTGACGCGGTATTACACTCAACGCAAGGTCCAGCCCTATGGTCCATACGAGGCAAGCCGCCTTGCCGGGGCTGAAATGGACGAGGCCCGGACGCGGATGGCGGCTCTGTTGGGGGTTGAGACTGATGAGCTGAGCTTTGGCCCGTCGACTACGCAAAACACCTATGTGCTGGCGCAGGCGTTCCGTCAGTGGATGAATCCAGGTGATGCGATTGTGGTAACAAACCAAGATCATGAGGCCAACTCAGGCCCGTGGCGGCGGCTTGCGGATGATGGCATCGAGATCAGGGAATGGCGGATCGATCCGGATTCGGGATCGCTCGCCCTTGAGGACCTGGAAAGGCTTCTGGATTCAAAAGTTCGTTTGGTGTGCTTTCCGCATTGTTCGAACGTGGTGGGTGAGATCAATCCTGTGGCCGATATCACCGCGGTTTGCCACGCCGCCGGGGCTTACGTATGCGTCGATGGCGTTTCCTATGCGCCTCACGGTTTTGCCAATATCGGAGAGCTTGGCCCCGACATCTATCTGTTCTCGGCTTACAAGACCTATGGGCCGCATCAAGGTTGCATGGTGATCCGTCGAAGGCTGGGCGAGTTACTGCCCAACCAGGCGCATTTTTTCAACGCCGACGTTCTGTACAAACGGTTTACTCCGGCAGGGCCGGATCATGCGCAGATTGCAGCCAGCGCTGGCATGGCAGATTATGTCGATCTGCTGTGCGATCATCACGGAGGCCCTACCTCGAACGCGGCTGACCGGGGGGCGTATGTTCATGACCTGATGCGGGCTCACGAGATTGCGTTGTTGCAGCCGCTTTTGGATGCAGTAAAAAATCGAAATGCAGTTCGCCTGATCGGGCCCGACGCGGCGGAGCGGCGAGCGCCAACCGTCGCAATAGCACTGAACAGTTCGGTACACGCGGCAGCTGAAGGGCTTGCCAAGCTCAACATAATGGCAGGTAGTGGTGATTTTTACGCGGTCCGCCCGCTTCAGGCAATGAACATTGATCCGGATACTGGTGTCTTAAGGCTAAGCTTCACGCACTATACGTCTAAGAACGAAATCGACCGGTTGCTGGAAGCTTTGGATCGCGTTTTGTGATGGCGTTCCGCTGCCGCGCGTTTCGGCAAATCGTAAGATATGAAGCGCGCACGGATCAGCTTTCAGCTCCACTGCCACCGCGCGAAAACTTCCTGCTGATTCAGTCGTTCTGTTGGCTATTAGAAGGATAAATCCACACTCATCCACTCTCCGTTTGAGGTTAAAAAAAGTAGAAAAGACAAATCTTGCCAGAAATCCAATCTCCTTCTAGCCTGTTAGCACTTCGCAGCGGGGAGAGCGGATGGTCCTGACATCGACTGAAGGGCAGGAGAACCTGCCGCGATACTTCACTCAAGTCATGAAAATGCTGGATGGCATGAAAGCCGGCCGGTTGGACATTGGATTGCCAGATGGGCGCGTGTTTCGGGCCGAAGGAACGAAACCGGGGCCAGTTGCCCGGATCGACATTCATCATCCAGATGTGTTTGCGCGACTGATACGCGAGGGCGATCTTGGATTTTCGGACGCCTATCTTGATGAAGAATGGAGCACGCCTGATCTGAGATCATTCATGGATCTGGTCAATCTCGACAATGAAACTGTTTATGACGGGTTTCCCGGTCATTTCCTGGCGCGGGCCTATGAGCAATTTCGGTTCTGGCTGCAACGCAATCACAAGCAGCAGGCGAGAAAGAACATCTCGTACCATTATGATCTGGGCAATGATTTCTACAGCCTCTGGCTTGATGAAACGATGACGTATTCCAGTGCGATTTTCGAAACCGGGCAGGAAAGTCTGGAAACAGCACAGACGGCCAAATACGCCAGTTTGGTCGACGAAATGGGGGCCAAACCTGGAGATCATATTCTGGAAATTGGCTGTGGATGGGGGGGGTTCGCTGAATACGCAGCCAAGGAGCGGGGGTTGCGTGTGACGGGACTGACAATTAGTGAAGAGCAGTTCAGCTATGCATCGGAACGTATTGATAATGCAGGACTTTCCGATCTCGTTGATTTTAAGATGCAGGATTATCGTGACGAGAAAGGTTCGTATGACGGTATTGCATCAATCGAAATGTTCGAGGCGGTAGGGCAAAAGTACTGGCCGGTTTATTTCAATGCGTTGCGCGATTGTCTGAAACCCGGAGGATCGGCCACGTTGCAGATCATAACCGTCGCGGACAAACGTTGGGAAATTTATAGGAACAGCATCGATTTCATTCAGAAATACATTTTTCCCGGTGGAATGTTGCCCGCCCCTGCCGTCCTTCGCCAACAAATTGACGGGGCGGGGTTGTGTTTTGTGCGGTCAAAGGAATTCGGCAAAAGCTATGATTTGACCCTTCGCCGCTGGTACGAGACCTTCAATGACAGGTGGGATCAGATTTCCGCCATGGGGTTTGATGAGCGTTTTCGCCGCATGTGGAATTTTTATCTCACCTCCTGCGGCGCAGCCTTTGACACCGGCATTTGCGATGTGACACAGATCACAGTTGCCAGACCGAACTAAAGCCGGATACCGCTCATGCCCACAGCTTCTCGTCTTGTCGCAGCCCTTTGTCTGGCCGTGCTCGCATTTGTCGTGTCCGGGCAGATCATTGATCAAGCTCCAGAAGGCACTAATTTCGGAAAATTCACCTACGTGAATATTGGCTTGGGGATCATTTGTGGTTGGGTCATCATGGGTCGGCGCGCGGGCCGGGGCGCCACCTGGGCTATCAACAATGGCCTGACAGGAATGGCCGCGCTGGTGTTCTGGGGACTGTTCGTTCAGGGAACCAACGAAATGTTCAGGCTTGCCATGCGGCACCGTTTTGACGGCCCGTTCGAAGCTGTATTAGCGATCTTTACACTAGGAGTCGAATTCGGGCAGCAGTTGCTCGTGCCGCATATCATCTGGACGTTACTGATTGGCGGTGTATTGTCTGGAGTGCTTACTGAGGCGGCCTGGAAACGCTGGCGGTAAACGCGGTCATAACCACTGAAAGCTCGAATCTGTGACTGAACTGTTTTTTTACGGAACGCTTCGCTTTGCGCCATTGCTGGAACGTGTGCTGGGGCGGGACTTGGCAACCATTGATTTAACACCTGCGTCACTGGGAGGTCACGCGGTATACGAAGTAAAAGACCAAGTCTTTCCCGTCATTATTGAGGAGCCAGAGGCACAGGCTGAGGGAGTGTTGGTTCGGGGGTTGTCAGAAGAAGACATTCAGCGCCTGGTTTTCTACGAGGGCGGCTTTGCCTATGATCTGGAATCCCGCAATTTGCGGCTACCCAACGGCTCGCAGCAGAATGCCCAGATCTTTTTTCCTGAACCAGGTCGCTGGTCGCGTGGAAATCGTTGGTCGTTGCAGCAATGGGTGGATCAATGGGGAGAAATGACCTTATATGCGGCAGAGGAGGTGATGGCCTATTTTGGTCGTGCAACCTCCGAGGAGATCGACAGGAATTTTGGTGCAATCCGAATGCGGGCCTGGGCGCAAGTGGCCGCGAAGAAACGACGCACGGGTGATCTGCGGGATGTCAGTCGGGATGTAGTTCTGCATCGACGGAACTACCCGTATTTCGAGTATTTTGGCATGCAAGAGGTTCTGCTTCAGCACCGGCAGCACGATGGCACCTTGGGACCGGTAATCAGTCGAAACTCCCTGATGACAGGGCAGGCTGCGGTTGTTTTGCCTTACGACCCGATCCGGGATACGGTGCTGCTAATCGAGCAATTCCGTGCACCTGTCTACATGATTGGCGATCCGGAACCCTGGGTATGGGAGCCCGTTGCGGGCATGATTGACCCTGGAGAGACGCCCGTGGAAACTGCACTCCGCGAGGCGCTGGAGGAGGCTCACATCGCTTTGGATCGTCTCGAATATGCGGGGGGCGCCTATTCCTCAACCGGATCGTCAACCGAGTACGCACATTTGTTTGTAGGATTAACCGACCTGACAAAGACCGCAGACAATGGTGGTCTGGCCTCGGAAGGTGAGGATATCAGAAGCCGCATTCTTTCATTTAAGGAACTAATCGAAATGGTCGATAGCCACCGAGTTAAGAATTTGCAGCTTTTGACATTGGCGCATTGGTTGTTTCGAAACCGAGAGAGATTGCGTGAAGTGAATTAGCAGAGGTCATTTCAGACCGCTTGAGATTGCGCGGGGGCAACGCTACATCTGTTCTCCAAACTGACCGAAAGAGGGACCTATGCGCATTGCACGCGACCTGGCGGATGCCGTCGGAAAAACACCATTGATCCGGCTGCGCCGCGTCAGCGAGGAAACGGGCTGCGAAGTTCTCGGCAAGGCCGAGTTCATGAACCCCGGTCAGTCGGTCAAGGACCGCGCCGCATTGTTCATCATACGTGATGCCATCGCGCGCGGAGATCTGAAACCCGGTGGCACGATCGTCGAGGGAACGGCGGGCAATACTGGCATCGGGCTGGCTTTGGTCGGAGCGTCGATGGGATTCAGGACAGTGATTGTTATTCCCGAGACCCAGTCGGAAGAAAAAAAGGATATGTTGCGACTGGCCGGCGCGCAGTTGGTGCAGGTGCCCGCCGCACCCTATCGCAACCCCAACAACTTTGTGCACTATTCCAGGCGTCTAGCAGAGGAGCTTAACAAAACTGAACCCAATGGTGCGATCTGGGCCAACCAGTTCGACAACCTAGCCAACCGTCAGGCGCATGTGGAAACAACGGGCCCTGAAATATGGGAGCAAACCGACGGCAAGGTTGACGGATTCATCTGTGCCGTGGGATCGGGTGGAACGCTGGCCGGCGTGGCAGAGGCGTTGCAACCAAAGGGCGTCAAGATCGGTCTTGCAGATCCGATGGGTGCTGCACTCTACAGTTATTATACCACCGGCGAATTGGCGATGGAGGGGGGGTCCATCGCCGAAGGTATCGGCCAGGTTCGGATCACGCGGAATCTCGAAGGGTTCAAACCCGATTTTACCTATCAGGTGCCGGATGCCGAGGCGTTGCCATACATCTTCGATCTGTTGCGCGAAGAGGGGCTGGTGATGGGTGGGTCGACAGCGATCAACATCGCGGGTGCTGTCCGCATGGCAAAAGACATGGGGCCGGGCAATACGATTGTGACCGTTTTGTGCGACTATGGAACCCGCTATCAATCGAAACTGTTCAATCCGGAATTCTTGCGTGAAAAGGAGTTGCCGGTTCCTGATTGGATGACTGAAGCGCCCCGCAGTATTCCGGGTGTGTTTGAGGACGTATGATGTCCTGGCTAGGCCGGAATCTGTTCGGGGCAATTGCAATTCTGGCGTTTGGCTTGTTCAGTCTGGCCGAAGCGCAGCTGTCGGAAACTCAGTCCGAATACTATCGTGGGTGGGTCAAGACGGCGGATCGTGCGGAAGGCGTTGTTAAGGCCGACCGGGCTTCGAACGCAGCGATGGAAAACCTGCGGACTGAAATCAGTACTTACCGGGATGCGTTCAATAAGGCCCGCAGCGCCAATACAGACCGGATTCATACACTTGAAAGCCAGATCAAAGCTCTTGGTCCGAAACCCGAAGACGGGTCTGAAGAACCACCAGATATTGCGCGGTTGCGCACCCACTTGGAAAATCAACTAGACAAGTTACGTGTTCCGAGGATCATTTCAGAAGAGGCTTACAATCGCGCAAACGGGCTAATCAACGAGATTGACCGCATTATTCGCGAGAGACAAACCAAAGAACTGCTGTCTCGCGGCCCGTCGCCGTTAAATCCGAAATACTGGCCGAGTGCCTGGGCCGATATCAGCAAGGCGTCGCATGCTCTGGTCAACGAAATCCTTACCAATATCAGGACCGATGTCGCGCGTGAACGGTTTCAGGAGCGCGCGCCGGCCATTGTAATTCTTGTTCTCATCGCGTTTGTTCTTTTATGGCGCGGTAAACGGTGGGTCGAAAGGTTTGGTGCCTATCTGCGCTCTCTCGGCGGAAGCGGCTCAGGTGTTTGGACGTTTGTAGTATCGCTTTTTCGTATCTTTTTGCCATGGGCGGGTGTTTTGTGTTTGACCACAGCTGTGTCATTGAGTGGAATCATGGGGCTGCGTGGCACACTTTTACTTGAAAAAGTTCCATACTGGGCAGCAGCAATCCTCTATTTCGACTGGATCGGACGCCAAATTTTCCTGATGGGATCGTCCAATCATTTCCAAAGACTTTCAGCGGCGCAGATTAGCGAACTTCGGGTGCATATTGGGCTTCTGGCCGTTTTGCTGGTTCTGCATGATCTAGTGAATCTCTTCGAACAGATCGAAAACATTTCTGATGCCACACGCGCTGTCGCCGGTTTTCCAGCCATTGTGGCGACCTCTCTGGTTTTGTTGCGGATGCGGCAGATTCGCCAGAGCGAAGTACTCGACAATGACGAGGGTGTAAAAACATCGGTACGCGCCGCTGGCTTCAGCCAATTGATAGAAACCTTGCGTCGCGGTCTGTTCCTGCTTGGTATTGCCTCACCAATTCTAGCGGCCTTGGGCTATTCCAATGCCGCTGAAGGGATCGTGTTTCCTGCGGTAAAGACATTAGCTTTGATCGCGGCATTCGTTATTCTTCAACGCTTTATGGGAAGCGTATACGGGTGGATAAGCGGGCAAGGCGATTCTGCGAAGGATTCGCTCTTTACAGTGCTAATAGGGTTTTTCCTGTCGATCATGGCGCTTCCGATCCTTGCGCTGTACTGGGGTGCCCGCGAAGCCGATCTGCGAGAACTTTGGTCTCGCATGCTGTTGGGATTGGACATCGGTGGTATCACGATCTCACCCAAAAACTTCCTGACATTCATCGCTATATTCGCAATCGGGTTCGGTCTGACACGACTGCTGCAGGGCGGGTTGCGGAACTCCCTTCTGCCCAAAACCAAGATTGATCCGGGAGGCCAGAACGCCATTGTCGCCGGAACGGGGTATGTCGGAATCTTTCTGGCCGCCCTGGTGGCGATTACTGTTGCGGGTTTCGATCTGTCCAATCTGGCAATTGTTGCCGGTGCGTTGTCCGTTGGTATTGGCTTCGGGCTTCAGACGATTGTCTCGAATTTTGTTTCTGGCATCATTCTTCTGGTCGAACGCCCTATTTCCAAAGGCGACTGGATCGATGTCAATGGAATGATGGGGTATGTGCGTGACATCTCCGTTCGCTCAACGCGGATTGAAACTTTTGATCGTTCCGATGTGATAGTCCCGAATTCGGATCTGATCAGTGGAGTTGTCACAAACTATACGCGTGGAAACACAGTTGGGCGCGTCATCGTTCCGGTTGGCGTTGCCTACGGGACAGATACTCGCAAAGTTGAAAAAATTCTTGGCGAAATCGCCAATGCGCACCCAATGGTTCTGGCCAACCCTGCACCCAGCGTCGTGTTTCAGAGGTTCGGTGCGGACTCGCTGGATTTCGAAATTCGCGCGATTTTGCGTGACGTGAATTGGATGTTGTCGGTGAAATCCGACATGAATCACGAAATAAACCGGCGCTTTGCGGAAGAAGGCATCGAAATCCCGTTTGCGCAGCGCGATGTCTGGCTGCGCAATCCGGAAGTCTTGCAACACCGGGATAGCCCTTCGCCTGATCCCACCAGGGACGAAACTGAACCGGCCAAGGGGACGGCCCAGACCAAACCAGCTCAAATGACAGAGGTCGACATGGAGGCGGGGGAGGGTGATGAACACTGAACTCTTATTCCGCCAGGACGCCTATATGCGTCGGGCCACTGCTCACGTAACTGGTTTGACCGAGACAGGAGGAATTATACTTGATCGAAGTCTGTTCTATGCAACGGGCGGTGGTCAACCAGGAGATGCGGGGCGTCTGATCTGGGGCGCTGAATCTGCAGATATCCGAACAACTGTCAAAGGCGAGGGTGACAGTATCGTTTTGGTGCCGACGGACGTCAGCCCATTACCGCCGGTTGGGGCTGAGATCCGGCAGGAATTGGACTGGGAACGACGTTTTGGCCACATGCGGGTTCACACCGCACTACATCTTTTGTCTGTAGTGATTCCTCTGGATGTGTCCGGAGGGGCGATCGCGGCCCAAAAGGGGCGACTGGATTTCGATATGCCGGAGGCGCCGCAGAACAAGGAAGCGCTCGAATGTATGTTGCAGTCGCTGATCGACAGAGATCTGCCAGTAACCGAGGATTGGATCACGGATCAGGAACTGGATGCCAATCCTGGTTTGGTCAAAACGATGTCCGTTTCTCCCCCCAGAGGAGCCGGGAAGATCAGACTGGTTAGAATCGGTCAGGGAGACCAGCAGATCGATCTGCAGCCCTGTGGTGGCACCCATGTGGCTCGAACTGCCGAAATCGGGCGTATCAGGCTGGGAAAGATAGAGAAAAAAGGCAAACGAAACCGGCGTGTCTACTTGCATCTTGATGAATAAACACTGGAATCTACCCTTGCAAATTCCAATCCAATCGTCCAAATAACCCCGGCATGGAGAGGTGGCCGAGTGGTCGAAGGCGCACGCCTGGAAAGTGTGTAGGCGGGAAACCGTCTCCAGGGTTCGAATCCCTGTCTCTCCGCCACCCAGACCCCGAACAATTATCTGTTTGCCTGCGCGCTTTCCAAGCCTCTGAAACGGCGTGGTATTTGCCGCCGTTTCCTGTTCTTCTTGAGTTTATGCGCCGGTTCTCCGGGCTGTTTTGGGGCGTGTTTGCGCGCCGGTCTTTGCTGCCGGGAGGCCGGGTGAGTTTGGTCAGGAACAGGGAAATTCTGCTTTTTTGAGGCTAGTAACAGGTCGAAACCGAGGATTGGCGGCTGCCGCCTTGGAAACTATCGTGTGATTACATGGGCTTGCGATGGATAAAATCCACTTTCCTGTTAAAGCGCAATAACAGGTGATTTAGTGGCGATAACAGGTGAATTAGTGGCAATAACAGGTGAATTAGTGGCAATAACAGGTGGTTTCAGGTCCATGCCGGGTGCATGTGGTTGTCCATTGTCAGGGTGCGGAATGCGCTTCGGGTGCCAGCGGGGAGCCAAACAGGTGGTGCTGATCGGTCCAGGCATGTGGGATGCCGTGCTTCATAAGCCGGGCGAGGGTCATTTCTTTTGACTGCCGGCCCTCGAGAATTGCCTTTTGCAGATCAGGGGCAAGAAAAGCCAGACGGTTGAGGCGGCGGCGATGTGGTGTGGGCGGGGCAGCCTCGAGGATCGGTGCTCCAGATATATCCCGGTCCAGCATTGCATCGGCATCCCGCAGGGCGCGGATCAGGGTTGGATCGGGGCGGGGTGCGTTGCGGCTGCCAGCCTCGATCTCGGTTTGTGCGGTGTGGCTGGACGAAGTCGTGATCATGATCCGTGGCAAGAAGCACTGGTTGTGGCATGCGATCGCCGCCAATGGCGACGTGCTCGACATTCTCGTGCAAACTCGCCGAAATGCCAAAGCTGCAAAGCGCTTCTTCAGAGGGCCGGTTGCCAAATTCGGCGAACCCAGGGTCGTTATCCCGCTCTCGTGACATTGCATTCGCAATGCACTGCCGGGCGATGGACAAACTGCGCAGCTATGTCAAACCGATCAAAACACTGGCACCGGACGCTGACCATCGCACCCACAAAGGTCTCAACAACGCGATCGAAGTCTCGCACTGAGCAACCCGCAAAAGAGAGAAGCTATTCGGCAAGTTCAAGTTTCACCTGCAGGCTCAGAGATTTCTGTCCGCGCATGACCAAATCAACCTGATCTTCCGTCCCCGCCGATATCAACTCAACGCAAACTCATACCGCCACGCTCGTTCCGACGC
>NZ_JBXWSF010000042.1:0-35391 GCF_059613285.1 Ruegeria sp. BHSB058
CAGTCAGCCCGCTGTCCGTAGTGGAAAGGGGGCCACAGAAGGCGCAAAAAGAGATGTGATTCCAATCGGGGTTGTCTGGATGCGAGAACCCGAGTTGTTCGTTCGCGGCACTGGTGATGGCCACGCCCAAACTGGCGATGTGCTTGGCTTCGGATTCGATGATCTCGAGCCCCAACGTGGCGGCATCCACCACCACAAAACTGTCGCCGCCATAGGCGGTGTCGACGGTGATCGTTCCCAGTCCCGGAACTTCGAGCGGTACGCCTAACTTGTCGGCAAAGCTGGGGATGTTCTGCACATGGATGCGTTCGGCCTTTCCGTTCCGGCAATCGGCCCGCACCCGGACCAAGCCTCCCGGCGCTTCCAGCACCAGTTCGGTCACGGGTTCCTGCATCGGAATGATGCCGCTGTCCAAAAGCACAGTCGACACGCAGATCGAGTTTGATCCCGACATCGGCGGCGTGTCTTCGGGCTCCATGATGATGAAAGCGGCATCCGCGTCGGCGTGTTTGGGGGGCACCAACAGGTTCACATGTCGAAATACACCACCGCGCGGTTCGTTGAGTACGAAGTTTCGCAGCGTCTGATCTTGCGCGATGAACGATCGTTGCTGCCACAGCGTGTCACCCGGCGGAGGAGTCACACCACCGACGATGACATCGCCGACTTCGCCTTCGGCATGGGCGGAGATGACGTGAATTGTCTTGCTGCTACGCATGTGAACTTCCTTTGGGAAACCCGAAGCGGCCCGGGTCTGGCCGGGTCGAAAGTGCCCTGTGCCCGCCGGAGGACGCAATCTTTTTCGGGACCGGGAAACAAAAAAAGCCCCGTCCGGATCGGCGGGGCTTTCCTGTGTTTTGCTGATCGCAATCAGTTTGCGCAGCGCTTCTCGGCATCCTCAACGGCGGCTGTGAACCCAAGCAGCGAGAACGTGTCCTTGGTCTGTGTGCCGCGAGCCGAGCGCGCGGTCAGAACAGCCTCGGAGCCGCGTTTCATGGCGGTCACGACCTTAAGGTCTTCGGCCGGGGTGGCGGGCCAGGCCCATTCGCCATCCGTGATCAGCTCGAACTCGGTGCCATCAACAACAAGGTTCACTGTCGATCCCGGTGCAAACGGATAGCCGCCAGTAAAGGTCACCTGCCCCTTTACGTCTTTTTCTGGCCGGAAGAACACGAACAGCAAGATATCGCTGCGTCGTACCGATACGACACGGCCGCCACGGGTGTTCACGGTCTCCTTGGGCGCCGAAACGCTCCAGCATTCTGTTGGGTCGCTTTCCACGAAAACACTCCAGTCGGTCTTGGCGGCGACCCGGTTGGTGCTTTGCGCTTGCTGAGCGATTGCGGTGGTGGCCATTCCGGCCATGCACAGGCCCGCAATTATGCGGACGAGCTTTGATCCCATTTGTCCAGCCTCCTAGCCCGACTTCTACCTCAAGTTATCCGGGCGCGCATGCAGGTCTTTGCGGCCTGTCTCATATTGCGCTGCCCATCATTTGCCGACATACACACACTAACGCAGATTTCGCCATGGGCGAAAGGGCGATTGGCAGAATTTTGCGCAGGAAAATGAGGGACGTCGTGACGCATCCGGTACCGATGACAGAAGTGTGGCGCGGTTCGCTGCTTGAAAGCCTGCATCTGGGGCATGCGGTGATATGCGACGACAACGGTCAGATCGTGCAAAGCTGGGGTGATCCCGATGCCACGATCTATCCCCGCTCGTCCGCCAAGATGATTCAGGCGTTGCCGTTGGTAACGTCCGGTGCGGCGGCGAAATATGGGTTGGGGTCCGAACATCTGGCATTGGCCTGCGCGTCACATACCGGCGCGGCGATCCATACCGACCGCGTGAACGCATGGCTGGATCACCTGGGGCTGGGCGAGACGGATCTGCGCTGCGGCCCGCAGGAACCGTCGGACATGGCGGCGCGGGACGGTCTGATTCTGGCTGACGATACGCCTTGCCAGATCCACAACAACTGTTCGGGCAAGCATTCGGGATTTCTGACGCTGGCGCAGCACATGGGGGCCGGGCCGGAATACGTGGAAGTCGATCATCCGGTACAGCAAGCCTGTTTGGCCGCATTCGAGGAAGTTACGGGCGAGACCAGCCCGGGATACGGGATTGATGGTTGTTCTGCTCCGAACTTTCAGACTTCTCTAATAGGCTTTGCGCGATCGATGGCGTGGTTTGCGTCGGCCGCTGACCGGTCTGACCGGCAAAGCGATGCTGCTCAACAACTTGTCGGCGCGATGATCAAGCATCCCGAGTTGGTGGCGGGCGAAGGCAAAGCCTGTACCGAACTCATGCGCGCAATGGACGGGCGCGTGGCGATCAAGACCGGGGCCGAAGCGGTTTATGTCGCGATCATTCCGGAAAAAAGGATGGGGGTGGCGGTGAAAATCGCCGATGGCACGACACGGGCCAGTGAATGCGCGATTGCGGCCATTCTGGTTGATCTGGGCGTTCTGGATGCGAACCATCCGGCAACTCGAAAGTACCTGAATGCGACGCAGTACAGCCGCCGGGGTATCGAGTGCGGAGTGATAAAACCGGCCGCCGGGTTCATCTGACGGCCGATCTGGCAGAACTTTACATCTCCATGATCTCGGCCACTTCGACCGAGCCGTTTCCGGTCACCACCATTGGGCAGCCCTTGGCCATTTCCGTTGCCGCGCCGATATCCGCCGCTTTGACGACGGAATAACCCGAAAGCGGATTGGCGCCGCCATCATCCGCGATACCGCCTGAGCTTACGGTCTTGGACATGCCGACGGGTGCGCCGGGAATGACGACCGACTCTCCCATGCCTTCGAACCAGGCCTTCCATGCAGCCATGACTTTTTCGCCTTCTTCCGGCGTGTCCGGGGTCTTGCCCCCGTGATAGGCAAAAATGAATTCCGGCATTGTTTTACCTCCCTTGGTGAAAATCAGTTCAGATTGGCTTCGAGCTTGCGCAGGCAGGATGTCCAGCCCTCTTCGTGGCGTGCGCTGAGCTCGTCGTCGCCGAGTTCGCGATGGTCCAGCACCAGCCGCGATCCGGTCTGAGTTGCTTCAACCGTCAGCATCACGTGGCTTTCATCGCCGCGCTGATCGTTTTCGTCATGCCATCCCCAGGTAAAACCAACCGAGGTCGGAGGATTCACATGGGTGACTTGACCCGAAACCTTGAATTCTTGCCCCTCGCCGTTGACCATCACCGAAAACCAGGGACCGGTGCGGGTGAAATCCAGATTGTGCTTGGGAACGTGCAACCCTTCGGGCCCCCACCATTGCACAAGCTTGGCGCCGTCGCTGATCCAGGCGAACAGGGTTTCCGGGCTGACGGGAAAATCCCGCTTCAATCTCAGGTCGGCCATGTGTTTTCCCTTTCGATTAGTTCGCCCAGACGGTCGAGGCTGGATTCCCAGAATTGCCGTTTCGAAATGGTCCACTCGGCGATGGTACGCAGGCCCTCGGCGCGGACAGAGTACAACCGCTGGGTTCCGTTGACGCGTTGGTTTATCAAACCGGCCTCGCGCAGAACCTTGAGGTGGCGCGAAATGGCAGCACCAGACATGCCTTTGCCTTCGATCAGGTCTCCGGCGGGTTGTTCGCCCAGTTCCATCAATTGCTCGATGATTGCGAATCGGGTCGGGTCGGACAGGGCCGAAAATATGGGAAACAGGTTCGTCATATCCATTATTTAACACAAAAGTTAAATAATGGAAAGGGAATTCAGCCGAGGCAGACTCGTGACATTCATTTCACCACAAACTGGTCAGAGGAATAGCCTTGCAGATACAATAAGGCCGTCAGGTCGCCGTGATTGATCCGCACGTCGCATTGCGCGGCGACTGATGGTTTGGCGTGCAGGGCTACACCCGTGCCAGCAAGGCCAAGCATGCCCAGATCATTGGCGCCGTCGCCGACGGCAATTGCATCGGATGTGGCAATGCCCAATTGGGAGGTGATCTCGTGCAGCGCTTGTATCTTGGCTTCGCGCCCCAGAATCGGGCGCTGAACGCCCCCGGTGAGCTTGCCTTGGGCCACAAGCAGGGCATTGGCCCGGTTCTCGTCAAACCCAAGGGTTGCCGCCACGTGCGCTGTAAAGGCGGTGAAGCCGCCAGACACCAGCGCAGCATAAGCCCCGTTCGCGCGCATGGTCGCAACCAGTTCCCGCCCACCCGGCATGAACGTGATCCGCTCGTTCAGAACCTTGGCAATCACGCCTTCATCCAGACCCTCCAGCAAACCGACCCGTTCGATCAGTGCGCCTTCGAAATCCAACTCACCATTCATCGCCCGCGCAGTGATGTCCTTGACGTGATCGCCCACGCCTGCTTCGTCCGCCAGTTCGTCGATGCATTCCTGTTGAATCATCGTGCTGTCCATGTCTGCAAGCAGCATTTTCTTGCGGCGACCTTGTGCTGGCTGGATCACGAGGTCGATGCCAAGGCCCTGCATCTCGGCCCAGATATCCCAGTGATTGACCGGTATGTTGGCCAACTGAAATTCGGCTGCGACGCCGGGATTCAGCCAGACTGCCTCGCCCCCGCCCCATGCATTGCGCAACGACTCGACCAAGACGGCCTCAAGGATCGGGTTCTGAGGATTGGTCAGCAACGTGGCGATATGCATTCGGGATCTCCTGTCTTGGGTAAGCCGCATAGCGCAGGCGCAGAAATTTCACCAGAGAGCAGTTGTAAGCTGGACATCGAAGCCTGTGAGCCAAATGAAATGTGGAGCAATGCCGGAGTTTTGAGTGCAAGAGATTGCAATAAAGTGATTTTTTGCGGCCGAAAGGCCGGTTGGGTCGGGAGACCTGACTGCTGTTCGAATTTCAATCAAGAAACGCAAGTTTCCGATCGTAGCCGATACGCGTCGGAAATGAGTTCCAAAGCGGCGATTTCGGCCGCTTTCGCACTTGCCTGCCGCGCTGCGGCGCAATAGCTCTAACCGCGGGACACCCCTCCCCAACGAGGGGCGTATATCTGGAAGGGTAACACCTATGACTATCGCTCAACCGGCAACGCGGCCGGCCAATCCGCGCTTTTCTTCTGGCCCCTGCGCCAAACCCCCCACATTCGATCTGACGAAGCTTGCCGACGCCGCACTGGGCCGGTCGCATCGCGCCGCAATCGGCAAGGACAAGCTGAAAGCTGCCATTGATGGTACTCGCGAGGTTCTCGGTATTCCGGCGGATTACCGCATCGGCATCGTGCCCGCTTCGGATACCGGTGCTGTCGAGATGGCGCTATGGTCGCTGCTGGGCGCTCGCAAGGTCGAAATGCTGGCTTGGGAAAGCTTTGGCTCCGGCTGGGTGACCGATGTGGTCAAGCAGCTCAAGGTCGATGCCGAGGTAAAAACCGCGGATTACGGAAAGATCGTCGATCTGACCTCGGTCGATTTCGCAAATGACGTGGTTTTTACGTGGAACGGCACGACGTCGGGCGTGCGGGTTCCGAATGGCGACTGGATTGCGGATGATCGTCAGGGCCTGACCATCTGCGACGCGACTTCTGCCGCCTTTGCGATGGACCTGCCCTGGGACAAACTGGATGTGACCACTTTCAGCTGGCAAAAGGTTCTGGGCGGCGAAGCGGCACATGGGATGCTGGTACTTTCTCCGCGCGCTGTCGAACGGCTGGAAAGCTACACGCCTGCATGGCCCCTGCCCAAGATATTTCGACTGACCAAAGGCGGAAAGCTGATCGAAGGCATCTTTACGGGGGCCACGATCAACACACCGTCAATGCTGGCGGTCGAGGATTATCTGTTCGCGCTGGACTGGGCGCGTTCCGTTGGTGGGCTGCAAGGTTTGATCTCGCGTGCGGACGCCAATGCGAATGCTATCCACGCCTTTTGCGACCGTCATGACTGGATCGCCAATCTGGCCGAAGACCCCGCCACGCGCTCGAATACATCGGTTTGTTTGAAGTTCACCGATGATCGCATCCGGGACGGCGCAGCATTCGCCAAGGCGGTGGCCAAACGGCTTGAGGCCGAGAATATCGCGCTGGATATCGGCGCTTATCGCGACGCGCCTGCGGGCCTGCGCGTGTGGTGCGGCGGTACTGTGGAAACCTCGGATATCGAGGCGATGCTGCCGTGGCTGGAATGGACGTTCGAGGTCGAGATTGCATCGCGGACCCAAGCTGCCTGAATTTCATATGCCGGGCCGAAGCCCGGCCTACCCCATCACCGATGTACGGCGGGCTTCAGTCCGCCACACCCTAAATATCTCAAAGGACCAACTGAAATGGCCCCCAAAGTACTCGTATCCGACAAGCTGAGCGAAACCGCCGTTCAGATCTTCCGCGACCGCGGAATCGACGTGGATTTCCTGCCCGACGTGGGCAAGGACAAGGAAAAACTGGCTGAAATCATCGGCCAATATGACGGCCTCGCCATCCGTTCGGCCACCAAGGTGACCGAAAAGATTTTGGAAAGAGCCGACAAGCTCAAGGTCATTGGTCGCGCCGGGATCGGCACCGACAATGTCGACAAGGATGCCGCGTCCAAGAAAGGTGTGATCGTGATGAACACGCCCTTTGGCAACATGATCACCACCGCCGAACATGCAATCGCGATGATGTTTGCGGTCGCACGTCAGATCCCCGAGGCCAGCGCCTCGACCCATGCGGGCAGGTGGGAAAAGTCCAAGTTCATGGGGATCGAACTGACCAACAAGACGTTGGGTGTCATCGGCGCTGGCAACATAGGCGGCATCGTCTGTGAGCGGGCGCATGGCTTGAAAATGAAAGTGATCGCCTATGATCCCTATCTCAGCCACGAGAAAGCGGACAAGATGGGTGTCGAAAAGGTCGAGCTTGACGAGTTGCTGAAGCGCGCCGATTTCATCACGCTTCACGTGCCGTTGACCGATCAGACGCGCAATATCCTGAGTCGCGAAAACCTGGAAAAAACCAGGAAGGGCGTGCGCATCATCAACTGCGCCCGCGGGGGACTGGTGGACGAAGAGGCGCTGGCTGACCTGCTGAAATCCGGCCATGTCGCCGGGGCAGCATTCGACGTTTTCAGTGTCGAGCCGGCAAAGGACAATGTGTTGTTCAATCTGCCCAACGTTGTTTGCACGCCTCACCTGGGCGCCGCCACGACCGAAGCACAGGAAAACGTGGCATTGCAGGTGGCTGAGCAGATTTCGAACTATCTGCTGACAGGTGCGGTGGAAAATGCCTTGAACATGCCGAGCGTTACGGCGGAAGAAGCCAGGGTCATGGGGCCGTGGATCAAGCTTGCGGGCCATCTGGGCAGTTTTGTCGGCCAGATGACCGATGAACCGATCAAGGCCATCAACATCCTATACGATGGTGTCGCCTCGGAGATGAACCTTGCCGCACTCAACTGTGCGCTGGTCGCGGGGATCATGAAGAAATCGAACCCCGAGGTGAACATGGTCTCGGCCCCGGTCGTGGCTAAAGAGCGCGGGATTCAGATTTCGACGACCAATCAGGACAAGTCCGGGTCATTCGATGGCTACATCAAGGTAACAGTGGTTACCAACAAACGAGAACGTTCGATTGCGGGCACCGTGTTTTCTGATGGCAAGCCCCGGTTCATCCAGATCAAGGGTATCAATATCGATGCCGAGGTCGGCGCGCACATGCTTTATACCACCAACGAGGATGTCCCCGGCATCATCGGTACTTTGGGTGGAACCATGGGCGAGCATGGCGTCAACATCGCCAACTTTACGCTCGGTCGCGCTGCGGCAGGGGGTGAGGCGATTGCCTTGCTTTACGTTGATGAACAGGTTCCGGCCGAGGCGCGGGCCAAGCTGGCCGAAACCGGGTTGTTTACCCAGATCAAGCCGCTGGAGTTCGACGTCGCCTGATACACCAACTGCGGAAACGCCGCCCCACCACGCGGCGTTTTCACACTCGGCTTCCCACTCTCATACGTGGATCTCTCGCGCTACCCGAGCGGTGCGAATGACGATAAAGCCAAAGCTTGCCATCGCAGCCAACGCAAGAACTGATCCCAACTTGGCCATACCATCGCCTTGCCCGAGAATGGCCAGCGCGATTCCCGGCGCGAGGATCACCAGAGACGCCAATGACAGTGCGAAGTGTAGGCGCGGCAACGGACCTTGAGCCGCCTCGGGAACCAGATGGTAATAGAACGCGTAAATCGCGCAACTGACCCATCCCAGCAAGTTCAGATGTCCATGTGCAGGTGACAGGGTGTGATCCTGACTCGCCGCCATGTGAATGCCCCATGCCATCCCGCACAAAGCGGCAACAACCGCTATAACCATGAACCAATACGCTATGCCCTTCATGACCCCTCCGTTGGCCTGCCCGTTTCATTCAGGCGGATCCTGCACCGGCTTTTTTGATATGAGAAATTTATTGATACTATTATACATATTAACACCATGAATTTCAGAAGCTTCGATCTGAACCTGCTGCGCGTTCTGGATGCGCTGCTTGAAACCGGATCAACGACCTTGGCCGGAAAGCGTATCGGTTTGTCGCAACCGGCAATTTCGGCTGCTTTGGGGCGACTGCGGCACGCGCTGGGCGACCCGATTTTCATACGCAAGGGCAGAAAGCTGGTACCGACGGACTATGCCAGAAGGCTGAAGGCTCCGTTGAGGGAACTTCTGGAAACCACGGAAACCCTGCTGACCGGCCCAAAGGGGTTCGACCCGAAACTCTCCGACGCCCGGTTCAAGATTTCAGGCAGCGATTTTTATGCCGAAATGCTGCTGCCTCAGTTGGCCGATCATCTGTCCCATCATGCGCCGCGCATGAGAGTGCAATTGGTGGATCTGGTGCCAGACAACTATGTTCATTCGCTGGATCAGTTTGGAGTCGACATTGCGATACTGCCGCGAACCGGATTTCCTGACTGGGTCGGGTCGCGTTTTCTGCACCGTTCGCATTTCGTCGTCATTGCGCGAAAGGGACACCCAAGACTTGCCGCCAGTGGCCTAAGCCCGGGTGATATAATTCCGCTCAAACTGTTTTGTGACTTGCAGCATGTTCTGTTTTCCCCCGAGGGCAACCTGAAGGCATTGGGCGACGCGGCGCTGGAAAAGGTTGGACGGACCCGAAAGGTCGCCATGACCATGCCGGTCTTTTCAGGCGTCTACAACGCGGTATCGCAAAGCGATCTGATTGCGTTGATGCCACATCAACTTGCGGAACGGGTCGCACCGCGTGTCGAACTTGACTTGTATCAGGCGCCTATCGACGTCGAGCCGGTGAACATCATGATGGTTTGGCACAAGCGCACGACCAACACACCCGCGCATGTGTGGTTGCGTGACCAGATTGCAATGCTGATGGCGCGCCTGGATCATTCCCCTTCCTTCTGAGAACCAACTCGTTCAATAAAAGGGAAAATTGCGGAGAACCAATTTGCCACAGCCCATTTATGCAATCGGCGACATTCACGGTCAGCGCACGATGCTTGAGGACGCACTGGCCCGGATCGAGTCGGATGGCGGCGCGAATGCGCGTGTGGTCTTTCTGGGTGACTATACCGACCGGGGCCCGGACAGCCGGGGAGTGCTGGATTTGCTGATCGAAGGCCAGCGGGCAGGCCGGGACTGGATCATGTTGCGGGGCAATCATGACCGGATGTTCTCGCTTTTCATGCAGGACTATCCGGCCAACGATGATCGCCTTCTGGTTGGCCATCACTGGCTGCACGAACGCCTGGGCGGGGTCGAAACGCTGGCCTCTTATGGCGTGCACCTGAGTGAAGACAGCCGAATTTTCCAGATCCATGAGCAGGCGCGCGAGGCGGTTCCCGAAGAACATCTGCGATTTTTGGACGGCTTGGTAAACTATCACCGTGACGGTGATCTGCTGTTCGTTCATGCCGGTATTCGTCCCGGGGTGCCGCTGGAACAGCAAACTGAGGATGACCTGATCTGGATACGGTACGAGTTTCTGGAAGACCTGCGTGAACATCCATGGCTGGTGGTGCACGGTCATACGCCGGCCAAGCATGCAGAGCATCGGGGAAACCGTGTCAACCTTGACGCTGGTGCAGGATATGGGCGGCCATTGGCTTGCGCCGTTTTCGAGGGGCGTGAGTGCTGGTTGCTGACGAAACGGGGTCGCCAGGCGCTGAAAGAATTTCCCTTTTGCAGGTGAGTTTCTGCATCAGCCGCTGGAAAACAGGTCTTTGAAGGTATTCCGTAGAAGGTTTTTCTGAACCTTGCCCATCGTGTTGCGGGGCAATTCATCCATCACGATCAGCTTGCGCGGGTGTTTGAAACGGGCAAGGCTGGACCGCACCGAAGCCATCACGGCCTCCAGGTCGGGATTGGCCCCGGCCTCGGGGACCAGAATGCCCAGTACGGTTTCCCCGAAATCCGGATGCGGAACACCGATCACAGCGCTTTCCAGAATTCCGGGTTGTTCGTCAAGAACCAGTTCGATTTCCTTGGGATAGATGTTGTAGCCGCCCGAGATGATCAGATCCTTGTTGCGCCCCACGATCTGGACATAGCCGGCCTCGTCGATCCGCCCCAGATCGCCGGTGATAAAGAACCCGTCCTCACGCAGCTCGGCGGCGGTCTTCTCGGGCATCTGCCAATAACCCTTGAACACATTCGGCCCGCGAACCTCAATCAGGCCGATTTCACCCTGCGGCAGGATTTCTCCGGTTTCCGGGTTGGTGATTTTCAAGTCTATGCCCGGCAAGGGAAAGCCCACAGTTCCGGCACGACGTTCGCCGTCGTAAGGGTTTGATGTGTTCATGTTCGTTTCGGTCATTCCATAGCGTTCAAGGATACGGTGACCGGTGCGGTCTTCGAATTGCACATGGGTATCGGCAAGCAGCGGGGCAGAGCCGGAAACAAAGAGGCGCATGTGCGATGCCAGTTCGCGGGTGAAGCGCGGATCGCCCAGAAGGCGGGTGTAAAAGGTCGGCACCCCCATCATCGACGTGGCACTCGGCATCAGGCGCAGGATTTCATCCAGGTCGAATCCGGGCAGAAAGATCATGCTGCCGCCGGTCGCCAACACGATGTTTGTGGCAACGAACAAGCCGTGGGTATGGAATATCGGCAGGGCGTGCAGCAACACGTCATCTGCGGTAAACCGCCATTCCTTCGCCAAAACTTCGGCGTTCGAAAGCAGGTTCTCTTGCGTCAGCATCGCTCCTTTGGATCGGCCTGTCGTGCCCGAGGTATAGAGGAAAGCGGCCAGATCTTCTGCGCTCCTCCTGATCGGAGCAAAGGCCGGAAGCATACCCAGCGCACGGCGCATCAAGCTGCCAGACCCATCAGCGTTGAGCGTTGCTATTTGCGCGTCCAGCCCCTCGGTGACGGGCTGCAGATCCTCTTCACTGGCGGCGTCGCACACCACCAGTTTCGCGCCGCTGTTTTCAATGAAATAGGTCAGTTCATCGACAGTATATGCAGTATTGAGTGGCAGAAAGATCAACCCGGCCTGAGCGCAGGCGGCATAAAGAGCCAAGGCTTCGGGCGATTTGTGCACCTGCACAGCCACGCGATCACCTGCCTCCAACCCCAGCCCGCAAAGCGCATTTGCGATCCGCGCGGCGGTGTCCAGGAATGAGGAATGGGTGATCACCGTGTCATCGGGCAGATACAGGAAAGGTGTCTGTTTGCCGATGTGTTTTCCGAACAGACGATCATAAAGCGGGTTGGCCATGGGCGCATCCTTTCCTGAACCGAAGCGGCGCATGTGGTGTTCTGGAAAGTGTCTTGGTTTGGCCGAATGGTAAAGAGTGCGCAGCGGCGCAGGTCAGATTTGCGTTGTCATCCGGTATCCGGCCGCGAAATAGAACTTGGCAAAGGTGACTGGGCGCCCTTGCAGCCACGTGATCCTCTCGGCGGTGAAAACCGGCTCTCCTTCGGGAACATCCAGAAACCCGGCCAGAGTGGCGTCTGCACGGCTGGCCAGAAAGGTCAGCTCGACGTTGGTGAAGGGCACGGTCTGCACCAGCCAGTCATTTGGTCCGACGACGGAAAAATCGGCTGTTTCGACTTCTGGCACGCTGTCGACGACGATCCACCGATCCTCGTACTGGAATGGCGTGTTGTTCGAATAGTGCATGCATCGTACATGCATCACCTTTTGCCCTGCCTCCAGCCGTAGTCGCGCGCCCAGCCATTCAGGCGCGCCATTCAATTCGGCCGAAACCAGGGCATAGCGATAGGTGCCGCCCATTGCTTCGACTTCGTCCCGAACCAGCGGTATCGTGAAGCGGGCCTGCCGTTGCGGGGAACTGAGAACCCGGGTGCCAGCCTTGCGGCGCCGCTCCAGAAACCCTTCGTCCGCCAATTCCCGCAAGGCGCGGTTCACTGTCGTTCGGGTACAGGAGAACTCGATCGCCAGATCCTGTTCGTTGGGCAACAGAGAGTCTGGCCGCCACTCACCCGAACGGATGCGGTCCAGAACGATCCGCTTGATGTCGCGATAGCTGGTTGTTTCCGTGTTCTGGTTCATTGGCGGGGACCGTTGGTGTGTTTGAAACGTTTAGACATCGCGCAGCAGGTCGGCAATGGCCTTGCGATACCGCGAGGTGATCGCGTCTCGTTCCACGTGCCTTCCGTTCCGAACCCTGTGCCGGCCGGCAGACCACAGATCTGTCACCACTGTGTCGGATGCCGCGAAACACAGCCCGTCCAGCAGTTGCCATTCCTCCAGCGCACACAGGGTCGGGTGTTCGCGGTTGATTGCAACCACATCGGCAAGCCTGCCGACAGCGATCTCACCGGCGTCCCGGCCAAGGGCCTGTGCGCCGCCCAGTGCGGCCCCGGTATATAGAGTATGACCGACCGAACCTTCGCCGGGAACAAGCACGGTTCGCGCCATGTCGCGCAAGCGCTGCGAATACTCCAGCGTGCGGAGTTCTTCGACTAGCGAAATCCTTACGTTAGAGTCTGATCCGACGCCAAACGCGCCCTTGTTTTCGACATAGACGGCGCCATTGAAAATGCCATCGCCCAGATTGGCTTCGGTAATCGGGCACAGCCCGGCAACCGCGCCGGATTGCGCCAGACCGGCGGTTTCGGCATCAGTCATGTGGGTTGCGTGGATCAGGCACCAGCGGCGATCCACATCTACGTTTTCCAACAGCCATTCGACTGGCCGTTGGCCGAGCTTTGCCCGGACGTCGGCGACTTCTTTGAGCTGTTCCGAAATGTGGATGTGGATCGGCCCGCAGGGTACTTGCGCCAGAACTTCGGACAAATCGGCAGGCGAAGTGGCCCGCAGGGAATGCGGCGCGATGCCGACCTGGGTGTCAGGGGGCATCCCACCGATTGCCTTGCATTCGTCGACAAGCCTCAGAAACCGATCCACGTCATTGCCAAACCGCAACTGACCTCCGGCAAGGCTTTCCTGATTGACACCGCCATAGGTGTAGAGCACCGGCAGATGGGTCAGGCCGATCCCGGTCTGGGCCGCAGCGGCAAAGATGCGTTGACTCAGTTCGGAGAGGTGATCATAGGTCTGACCCCCCGGCTGGTGATGGACATAGTGGAACTCACCGACCGAAGCATACCCGGCTTCCTGCATCTCCATGAAAACAAGCGCGGCGATGGCTTCGACCTGCTCGGGAGTCAACCGGTCCAGAAAGCGATACATCAGCGTGCGCCACGTCCAGAAGCTTTCTTTGCCCGCCGCGCGCACCTCGGTCATACCCGCCATGGCGCGTTGAAAGGCGTGGCTGTGCAGGTTGGCCAATGACGGAAGCAGGGTATCCACCTGCAGGTCATCCGGGGCCGGAGCGACATCGGATTCGATGACGGCAATGCGGCCATCTGCAATCGTCACCCTTAGATCACTTGCCCAATCAGAGCCTAACAAGGCGGTTTTTGCATGGATTTTCATCAGACGCTCTTTTGTGTAGACTTTAATTTTATATACGTATACGAAAAAATAACTCGAAAGGGGAGCCCCAAAGAATCGTCATGACCGAAAAATTCGTTCTTCTCGGTGCGCAGGTTGCCACATTGAATGACGCCGCGACCCCGTATGGGATGATACCGAACGGCGCGGTTGCTGTTGAAGGCGGCAAGATCGCGTGGGTCGGCGCTGCGTCCCTGCTGCCGGACGCGTTCACGGGTTGGCAGGTAGAGGATCTTGGCGGTCGGCTTGTCACGCCCGCCTTGATCGATTGCCACACGCACGTGGTGTTCGGCGGCAATCGCGCGGTCGAGTTCGAGATGCGGCTGAACGGTGCCTCGTACGAAGAAATAGCCCGTGCAGGTGGTGGTATCCTGTCGACTGTGAATGGCACCCGCGCCGCGTCCGAAGATCAGCTGCTCGCTGATGCCCTGCCGCGGGTGGATGCCCTGTTGGCCGAAGGCGTTAGCTGTATCGAGGTCAAGTCCGGTTACGGTCTGGATCAGGAAACAGAGTTGCGCATGCTTCGCGCTGCCCGCCGGATTGAGCAGGTGCGCCCGGTCCGCGTCAAAACCACATTTCTGGGTGCGCATGCGGTCCCGCCCGAATACAAGGGCCGCGATGATGCCTATATCGACGAGGTCTGCATACCGGCCCTGCGTGCGGCCCATGCCGAAGGGCTTGTCGATGCGGTGGACGGGTTCTGCGAAGGGATCGCTTTTGACCCCGGGCAAATCGCCCGTGTTTTCGATACGGCGAAAGCGCTGGGATTGCCGGTCAAGTTGCATGCCGAACAGCTCTCGAACCTGGGCGGTGCCAAACTTGCGGCCTCGTATGGCGCGCTATCTGCGGATCATATCGAGTATCTCGACGAAGAGGGGGTGGCCGCGATGGCAGACGCCGGAACCGTCGCGGTGGTCCTGCCTGGGGCGTTCTATACCCTGCGCGAAACACAGGTACCGCCTATCGACCTGCTGCGTCGGTACAAGGTGCCGATGGCATTGGCGACCGATTGCAATCCGGGCTCGTCACCGCTGACCTCGCTTTTGCTGACAATGAACATGGCCTGCACCTTGTTCCGGATGACGCCCGAAGAGACGCTGGCCGGGGCCACTCGTGAAGCGGCCCGTGCATTGGGTCTGAACGACACGGGCACAATCGCGCTCGGTCAGCGGACCGATCTGGCGGTATGGGACGTCGAACACCCCGCCGAACTGGCCTATCGCATCGGCTTCAACCCATTGTACAAACGCATCTTTGGAGGCACTGAATGAGCGTCTTGAAGCTCACTCCGGGCATCGTCACCCTGTCCGAGCTGGCCGAAATCTATTGGAAAGAAACTCCGATCCTGTTGGACGAGGGCTGCAAACTTCAGGTTCAGGCGGCCGCAGCGCGGATTGCCGCGGCCGCGGCGGGGGACAAGGCGGTTTACGGCGTCAATACCGGCTTTGGAAAACTCGCCAGCCTAAAGATTGCGCCCGAGGATACCTCGACCCTGCAGCGCAACCTGATCCTCAGCCATTGCTGCGGTGTGGGCGAAGCTGTTCCGCGTCGGCTTGCTCGGCTGATGATGACGTTAAAGCTGTTGTCCTTTGGCCGCGGTGCATCGGGTGTGCGGTGGGAGCTGATCGAACTTTTGCAGCAGATGCTGGCGCGTGGCGTCACGCCGGTGATACCGGCGCAGGGTTCGGTCGGAGCATCGGGTGATCTGGCGCCGTTGGCGCATATGACCGCTGTGGTCATCGGCGAGGGCGAAGCGGAGGTGAACGGACAGGTAGCGCCGGGTGCTGAGGCATTGAAATCGGTTGGATTAGAGCCGATTCAGCTTGGTCCGAAAGAGGGGCTGGCCTTTATCAACGGCACCCAATTCTCGACGGCCTTTGCCTTGGCTGGGCTTTTCGAAGCGTGGCGCGCGGCGCAGAACGCGCTGGTGATCGCCGCGGCATCGACCGATGCGATCATGGGATCCACCGCCCCGCTGCAGCCCCAGATTCACGAATTGCGCGGTCACCGGGGGCAGATCGAGGCGGCAGGTGCGATGCGGGTCGTGCTTGAGGGTTCGGAAATCCGCGAAAGCCATCGCGAGGGCGACACGCGGGTGCAGGACCCTTATTGCATTCGCTGCCAGCCGCAGGTGACAGGTGCCGCGATGGATGTTTTGCGACAGGCCGCTGCGACGTTGACCATTGAGGCGAACGCCGCCACTGACAATCCTCTGGTTTTGTCTGACCCCGAAGCCATCGTTTCGGGCGGAAACTTCCATGCAGAGCCGGTTGGCTTTGCCGCGGACATGATTGCCCTCGCCGTTTCAGAAATCGGTGCCATTGCACAGCGTCGTATCGCGCTGATGGTGGACCCGACGTTGAGTTTCGACCTGCCGCCGTTTCTGACGCCTAAGCCCGGGTTGAACTCGGGCATGATGATTGCCGAAGTGACCACCGCTGCATTGATGAGCGAGAACAAGCATCTGGCCAATCCCTGTGTCACGGACAGCACGCCGACCTCGGCCAATCAGGAGGATCACGTTTCGATGGCCGCCCATGGCGCGCGGCGGTTGGGGCGCATGGTGAACAACCTCAACTACATTCTGGGGATCGAATTGCTGTGCGCGGCACAGGGCGTGGAATTCCGTTCACCGCTTGCAACCAGCGCCCCACTACAGCGCGTGATTGACCGGGTTCGGGCCGATATCCCGCCCCTGACGGACGATCGCTATCTCGCGCCCGAACTTGAAACTATCAAATCTCTAGTGGCCGCAGGCACGGTTCTGTCCGCCGTCGGTGTCGATATGCCGGAGTTGGTCTGATGCAGGTTTGCGATGTCCTGCGTGGTGACGGCCCCATTGTTCTTGGCCAGCCTCATGGCGGCACCCATGTGCCCGATGACATCGCCGCGCGCCTGAACGAAACCGGGCGCGGGCTGGCAGACACGGATTGGCACATAAACAGACTCTATTCGGGTCTTTTGACCGATATGACGGTCGTTCAGTCGCATGTTCACCGCTATGTCGTCGACGCCAACCGCGACCCTGCGGGCGTGTCGCTTTACCCTGGTCAGAACACGACCACTCTGGTGCCGCTTACTGATTTCGACGGGCGGGCGATCTGGACAGAAGGGCAGGAGCCATCGGCGGACGAAGTCGAAGAGCGGCGGCAAAAATACCATGCGCCGTATCACGCGGCACTGAGACAGGAGCTGGATCGGGTGCGGGCAAGGCACGGCACGGCGATCCTGTTCGACTGTCATTCCATCCGCTCGTTGATCCCGTTCCTGTTCGATGGCGAATTGCCCGTATTCAATACCGGCACCAACAATGGCGCGACCTGTCATCCGCTGATCGAGAAGGCGGTGGTTGGCATAGCATCCTCGGCCACAGGATACAGCTCGGTGCTCAATGGCCGTTTCAAGGGCGGCTGGGCAACGCGCCACTATGGTCGCCCCGAAACAGGCATCCACGCGATTCAGATGGAAATCGCGCAGCGCGCCTATCTGGACGAAACCCCGCCCTGGAGTTGGCGCGAGGACCGTGCCGCAACCCTTCGACCGCATCTGAAAGCGATGCTTGAACACCTCCGCGACCTCGCCCTGTCGGGCGATCTGACCGAAAAAGGAGCCCAGTCATGAGCGATCCGCGCAAGAATACCCGCGACGTCTATCCCCCCACCGGCCCCGAGTTGAATGCAAAAAGCTGGGTCACCGAGGCGCCGCTCAGGATGATGATGAACAACCTGCACCCGGACGTGGCCGAGAACCCGCATGAACTGGTGGTCTATGGCGGCATCGGACGCGCGGCGCGCACCTGGGATGACTTCGACACCATCGTGGCCAGCCTCAAGGATCTTGAAGAGGACGAGACCCTGATCGTCCAGTCCGGCAAACCGATTGCGATTATCCGCACCCACAAGGACGCGCCGCGCGTGCTGATCGCGAACTCCAACATCGTGCCGCACTGGGCCAACTGGGATTATTTCAACGAGCTCGATAAGAAGGGCCTGATGATGTACGGCCAGATGACCGCCGGGTCCTGGATCTACATTGGCACGCAGGGCATCGTTCAGGGCACTTACGAAACATTCGCCGAGGCCGGGCGCCAGCACTATGACGGCAACCTCAAGGGCAAGTGGATACTGACAGGTGGGCTGGGCGGCATGGGCGGAGCACAGCCACTGGCGGCGGTGTTCGCCGGAGCCTGCTGTCTGGCAGTCGAGTGCAACCCGGATAGCATCGATTTCCGCCTGCGTACCAGATACCTCGATGAAAAGGCCGAGACCCTGGACGAGGCGTTGGAAATGATCGACCGCTGGACCAGGGCGGGCGAAGCGAAATCGGTTGGGCTGCTGGGCAACGCCGCCGAGGTTTTCCCCGAGATCTACCGCCGCATGATAGACGGTGGAATGCGTCCTGACATCGTTACCGACCAGACCAGCGCCCATGATCCGGTAAACGGCTATTTGCCTTTGGGCTGGACCATGGCTCAGTGGCGCGAAAAGAGGGAAACAGACCCTAAGTCGGTCGAAAAGGCCGCGCGGGCGTCCATGAAACAGCACGTTGCGGCGATGGTCGATTTCTGGAACGCGGGCGTTCCGACGCTGGATTACGGCAACAACATCCGGCAGGTGGCACTTGATGAAGGGCTGGAAAACGCCTTTGCCTTTCCCGGTTTCGTTCCCGCTTATATCCGCCCGCTGTTTTGCAAGGGCATTGGCCCCTTCCGTTGGTGTGCGCTGTCTGGCGACCCCGAGGATATCTACAAGACCGACGCCAAGATGAAGGAGTTGTTCCCCGAGAACGAGCACTTGCACCGCTGGCTTGACATGGCGCGGGAGCGGATCGCGTTTCAGGGTCTGCCGGCGCGCATCTGCTGGATCGGTTTGGGTGACCGTCATCGGGCGGGTCTGGCCTTCAATGAGATGGTTGCGAGTGGTGAGTTGAAAGCGCCGGTGGTGATCGGGCGCGACCATCTGGATTCGGGCTCGGTTGCCTCTCCCAACCGTGAAACCGAAGCGATGCTCGATGGCTCGGACGCGGTTTCGGACTGGCCGCTATTGAATGCCTTGATCAACACCGCGTCAGGGGCGACCTGGGTGTCGCTGCACCATGGTGGCGGCGTCGGCATGGGGTTCAGCCAGCATGCAGGCGTGGTGATCTGCGCGGACGGTACCGAGGATGCCGCGCGGCGGTTGGAGCGTGTCCTGTGGAACGACCCCGCCTCGGGGGTGTGGCGCCATGCAGATGCCGGATACCAGATCGCCAAGGACTGCGCCCGCGAGCACGGACTTCGCCTGCCGCGGATATTGGGTTGAGTTAGGGACTGATCTTACAGGCCGCCCGGGTTTGCCGGGCGGTTTTTCTTGTTCAATCGGTCGATGGAAACACGGCTGTCCGCTTCACCGTGCTGTAGACGAAGCTGGTATCGATCGAGGCAATGCCGCCAATCGGGTGTATGCGATTGCGGATGAAATCCTCGTAAGCGTCCAGCCCCGATACCACGACCCTGAGTTGATAATCGGTAGCGCCTGTCAGGATATGGCACTCGAGCACTTCGTCTATCATCTGGATACGCCGCTCGAACCGCTGCACGTCTTCTTCATTGTGCCGCTCCAGCCGGATGCGGACAAAGACCGTGACTGGCAGACCATAAGTAGTCGGGTCAACATCGGCCATATATCCCCGGATTGCCCCTGAGGACTCGAGAATTCGAACTCGTCTCAGACAGGGTGAGGGCGATAGGTTCACTTCTTCAGCGAGGTCCTGATTGGTCATGCGCCCGTTTTTCTGCAAGGCGCGGATGATTTGACGGTCTTTGGCGTCCATTTGCGAGTCCATTGGCAGAATATGCCAAAATAGTAACTAATACTGGCATAGTTTGCAATTAATTATCTAGGAGAGTGGTTCATCATGCCTCAAGCACAGATATGAGGTTTGCCATGAGCACGTCCAAGGGATTCGCCACCCGCGCCATCCATCACGCCTATGATCCGCAACAGAACGAGGGTGCGCTGACGCCACCCTTGCACCTGACATCGACCTTTGCCTTTGAAACCGCCGAAGCAGGCGGTGAAATGTTTGCTGGTGAGCGTGAGGGCCACATCTACAGCCGTATCTCGAACCCGACCTGTGATCTGTTGGAAAAACGCATCGCCACGCTGGAAGGGGCCGAGGCCGGTCTGGCACTGAGCAGCGGGATGGGTGCAGTGACGGCCGTCTTGTGGACCCTTCTCAGTCCCGGCGACGAGGTGATCGTCGACAAAACACTTTATGGCTGCACCTTTGCCTATATGCGTCACGGGCTGACCAAATGGGGCGTGACCATCACCCATGTCGACATGACGGATCCCGAGAATCTGCGCAAGGCAATCAGCAGCAAGACCCGCGTGGTTTATTTCGAGACCCCGGCCAACCCGAACATGCGGCTGGTCGACATCGCGGCAGTATCCGAAATCGCACATCAGGCCGGGTCCACCGTAGTGGTCGACAACACCTATGCGACGCCCTATCTGACCCGACCCATAGAATTGGGTGCGGATATCGTTCTGCATTCCGCGACCAAGTATCTCGGGGGTCATGGGGATGTCGTTGCCGGGTTGGTCGCCGGCACCGCCGGGCAGATCAAGGAAATTCGTCTCGTGGGTATGAAGGACATGACCGGCGCGGTCATGGCACCCTTTAACGCGATGCTGATCCTGCGCGGGTTGAAAACGCTGGCGCTGCGCATGGATCGCCATTGCGCTTCGGCCGTCGTGGTTGCCGATTGGCTGGAGGCGCATCCGACAGTATCTGCGGTTCATTTTCCCGGTTTGGAAAGCTTTGCACAGCATGACGTGGCCGAACGCCAGATGGCCAAACCCGGCGCGATGATCGCGTTTGAAATCGAAGGCGGATTGCAGGCGGGAACCACATTGATGAACCGCCTGAAAATGATCCAGCGCGCGGTCTCGCTGGGCGATGCCGAGACGCTCATTCAACACCCGGCCTCGATGACGCATTCTACTTATACGCCAGAGGAACGCGCCGAGCATGGAATCAGCGACGGATTAATCCGTCTTTCGGTAGGGTTGGAAGAGGTCGAGGATATTCTGGCCGATCTGGATCAGGCATTGCCGCGTAACATGCGCTTTGCCGCCGAGTAAGGAGCGCGATCATGACCGCCGATCTGATGTATCTCAAAACCATCGAACAGCGGTTGCTGTGGCTGTCGCATTGGATGATCCATAACGCGAACCACATCCGGCCCAAGACGGACGGGATAAAAATCGGCGGGCATCAGGCCAGCTCCGCCTCGATGGTGTCGATCATGACGGCGCTCTATTTCTCGGCGCTGCGACCCGAGGATCGGGTAGCCGTCAAACCGCATGCCAGCCCGGTCTTTCACGCGATGCAATATCTGATGGGAAATCAGACGCGCGAGAACATGGAGAATTTCCGCGGTTTTGGCGGTGTGCAAAGCTACCCCAGTCGGACCAAGGATGTGGATGACGTCGATTTCTCGACCGGGTCGGTGGGTCTCGGCGTCGGGATCACGGCGCTTGCCTCGCTGGTTCAGGACTACATCAAGGCCAAGGACTGGGGGAACGACGCCATAACCGGGCGCATGGTGGCGCTGGTTGGCGATGCCGAACTGGACGAAGGCAACGTCTATGAGGTTCTTCAGGAGGGTTGGAAGAACGACCTGCGCAATTGCTGGTGGATCATCGATTATAATCGACAGTCGCTGGACGGCATCGTGCGCGAAGGTCTGTTTGAACGGGTCGAAAAGGTTTTCCAAGCCTTCGGCTGGGACGTGGTGCGCGTGAAATATGGCGTATTGCAACGGGCGGCATTTGAAGAAGCCGGCGGCGAACAGCTGAAAGACTGGATCGATGCCTGCCCGAATGCGGTTTATTCAGCCCTGACCTATATGGGCGGTTCTGTATGGCGCCAGCGGTTGATGGATGATCTGGGCGATCAGGGGGACGTGACGGCCCTGTTGAATCGGCGCAGCGATGCGGAACTGGCCGCGCTGATGGAAAACCTCGGCGGCAACTGCGTCGAGACGATGGCCGACACCTTTGCCGCCATTGATCACGACCGCCCGACCTGTTTTCTGGCCTACACGATCAAGGGTTGGGGTACGCCGATTGCGGGTCACAAGGACAATCACGGCGGGCTGATGACCAAGGCGCAAATGGTCGAATGGCAGTCCCATATGGGGGTGCCGGAGGGGCAGGAGTGGGACCCGTTCGCCACCGTCACTGATCCGGCAAGCCTGCGGCGCTTTCTTGCTAGTTCTCCGTTTTTTGCGAAAGGGCCGCGCAGGTACTCCGACGCGCCTCTGCCGGTACCCGGCATCTCGATTGAAACGGGGCGGGAGATGTCCACTCAGGCTGCATTCAGCAAGATCCTGGATGATCTGGCGAAAGGGAATAGCGAACTGGCGTCCCGCATTCTGACCACGTCGCCCGATGTAACGGGAACCACTGGGCTTGGGCCCTGGGTGAACCGGCGCAAGCTGTTTTCACGGCAGGAACAGCGCGATGCATTCATCGAACATCGAATTCCGTCTACCGCGAAATGGAACTTTGCCCCCCAGGGCCAGCATCTGGAGCTTGGAATTGCCGAGATGAACCTGATGCTTCTTCTTGGCGCTGCCGGTCTTTCGCATTCGTTGTTTGGCAAACGGATCATTCCCATTGGAACTGTCTATGATCCGTTTGTCTGCCGAGGACTCGATGCATTGAACTATGCCTGTTATCAGAATGCCCGTTTCCTCATTGTCGGAACTCCTTCGGGGGTCACGCTGGCCCCAGAAGGCGGGGCGCATCAGTCGATCGGCACACCGCTTATCGGTATGTCGCAGGACGGGCTAGCGGCCTTTGAACCTGCCTTTGCCGATGAACTGGCCGTCATCATGCAATGGGCCTTCGACTATCTTCAACGCGATGGCGAAGGCGATCCGGACGAGCGGACATGGTTGCGGGATGAAACTGGCGGGTCGGTTTATCTGCGGCTGACCACAAAGCCGCTGGAGCAGCCCGGAAAGCGTGTCGATGACGCGTTTTTGCAGGGAACGATTGACGGCGCATACTGGCTGCGAAAGCCCGGCCCCAATTGCTCGGTGGTCATCGCCTATCAGGGCGCGGTTGCCGACGAGGCGATTGCCGCTGCAGGTACGATTGGCGAGTTGCGTCGTGATGTCGGTGTGCTGGCCGTAACCTCAGCCGACCGTCTGAACGCCGGATGGACCGCCGCGCAACGCGAACGCGCGCGCGGAAATCCCCACGCCAGATCGCATGTCGAGACGCTCATGGGCGATCTGCCGCGACATTGCACGATCGTCACGGCCATCGACGGCCATCCGGCAACATTGGCCTGGCTCGGGTCAGTCGCTGGTCACCGTACGATTTCGCACGGTGTGGAGCATTTCGGGCAAACCGGCACCATTGGCGATCTGTCCCGGCACTTCGGGATTGACCGGCATTCCTTGGTGAATTCGATCGGGGAACTCACAGACGGGCGCCGACCCGCGCATAGTTTTCGGGTCGCAGGATAGAACGCGAAAATCCGATGCGTCTTTGGAACTGCTAGTGGTGACGGTTCACTCGATGCTGCATCCGTGCACATTGGCGGACGGAGCGGAACATATTCGAGATCATTGAAAACAGGCGGGAACGTCTGGGTGTGGGCATAACAAGCGCTCCAATAACAAATAACTTGCTTTTAGAGTGAGCTTGTCGCGGGATTATGTATGTAATCTCAGTCACATTATGGCGGTTTGTATCGAATAAGTTTACCGTTTCAGGTTCTGATCCTTTGGCAGCACGTTTGAATGAACGGCAGAGTGATCCGAAGACCATTGTTACAGCGCAACCTGGCTGCTGGCGATCAACCAGTCGAAGACCAGGCGTGCCTCTCGTCTCGTTTTTGCCTCTTCCTGAATTTCGACAAAATACCCGTGTGTAGGAGTGATCTGTTCGTCAAACAGACGAGTTACTCGCCCATCTTTCAAATCTTGCTCGATCAGAGGGAGCCAGCCGACAATGGCGCCTTGACCCTGTGCGGCCCCACGTATCAGCACATTTGCGTCTTCGAATACCGCGCCGCGCATCGGCTGGGGTATCTTGATACCCTGTGCGGCAAACCAGTCGATCCAACCCCAGTGGTTGCGCTGATGCAGGATCGGCACCGCAAGCAGGTCCTCGGCACTTGCACAGGGACCGAACCGGGCAATGAAGTCGGGGCTTGCGACGGCGATCGGTTGCAATTCGATCAGCTTGTGTGCTCCAACCGCCATGTCCTGCAGGCGCTCCCAGCGGATCACAATGTCTGCGTTGTTGCCTGAAAGATCACCAGGGCGATATGTCGGTACAAATTCCAGCTCGACTCCGGAATAGGTTTCCCAGAAATCACTGATCCGCGGCATCAGCCATCTTGCAGTGAATATCGGCCCGGCGGCCACGCGAACAGTTTTGCGTCGTCCCACTCGGAAGCTTTCGACCGCCACTTCGAGCAGGCTGAAAGCTTCTCCTGTCGCAGACGCCAGGCGCTGACCGTCTTCGCTCAGGGTGACGTTGCGCCCCACACGGTGGAAAAGCTTTGTACCCAACTGCTCTTCCAGACCGCGTACATGGTAGCTGATCGCCGTAGCGCTGATCGACAGGGCTTCAGCTGCGGCACGGAAGCTTCCGAGGCGGGCAGCGGCGTCAAAGGCTCTGAGTGCGGGCAGGGACGGAAGCATTCTGTCTACCGATGAGTTCAACTCATCATTTGCTGAGTAAGCTGCCTTTGTAAATAGCGTGACAGCGTGATCATCATTCCTGAGTCTTGCTTGGGAATTATACCCAGATGGTCGAAAATTTACGCAGACGTGGCAGAAAGACTCGCCTTGGGCAGGTCGAAACACCTGAAGGCAACCCTTCTGTCTGGCCAGGTCTTGAAGCCGGAAGATTCAAACCATTGTCGCCGGTTGAAGCGACACTGGTTGAGGAAAGTGCGCTGAACCTGCTGGAAACATTGGGGTTGAGCCAGGCCACTCCGTCAATGATCGACAGAGTGCGGTCTGCCGGAGGTGCCCTGGCTGGCGACGGCAGGCTTTTGTTCCCGCGCGCGCTGGTGAAATGGGCCATCGACGGTGCGCAGCGGGAGTTCGACTTGTGCGGTCGACGCCCCGAAAACGACCTGCGAATCTCTGGCGCGCGCGTGCATATGTCGACCGGGGGCGCGGCGCCGGGGGTGTTCGATCTTGAGACGCAGGCATACCGTCCCTCGACCCTGCGCGATCTCTATGATGCAGCCCGCATCGTCGATCGGATGGAAAACATCCACCATTTCAGCCGACCGGTGGTCGCGCGGGATATCGAAGACCCCGCACTGATGGACCTGAACACGGCCTATGCCTGTCTTGCCGGCACGTCCAAGCACGTGTCCATCTCTATCTCGCAAGCCGAAAACGTTCCCGATATTGCCCGCTTGTGCTATCGCGTTGCGGGTGAAGAGGCAGCGTTTCGCGCACGTCCGTTTCTGACCGTCATGGTGTGTCATGTCGTGCCTCCAATGCGGTTTGCTCAGGATGCTTGCGAGGTGCTGGAGGCCGCGATTCTGGCGGGGTTCCCGGTGCAACTGATCAGCGCGGGACAGGCGGGGGCGACAAGCCCGGCGACAATTGCCGGATCGCTGGTGCAGGCGCTGGCAGAAACCTTGGCCGGGCTGGTTTTTGCAAGGCTGGTTGACCCGCAGGCCAAGGCCATCTTTGCCCCCAAACCGCTGGTCGCGGACCTGCGCACAGGTTCGATGAGCGGCGGCGGCGGCGAACAGGCCGTCCTGATGGCCGGGGCGGCACAGATGGGCCGGTACTGGGATCTGCCGACCAGTTCGATAGCGGGGATCACCGACTCCAAGTGTCTGGACGCGCAATATGGCGCGGAAAAGTCTCTGGCGGTGACCCTGGCGGCACATGCCGGGGCGAATATCGTTACCCAGGCAGCGGGCATGATGTCGAGCCTTCTGGGCGTCAGCCATGCGGCCTATGTCAGCGACAACGACCTTTTGGGAAATATCCTGCGCACCATTCGCGGGATCGAGGCGAACCCTGAAAACATTGCCGCCGATGTGATTGCCGGAGTGTGCCGCGGCGAAGGACACTATCTTGGCCAACAGCATACGTATAGCCGGATGAAATCCGATTACTTCTATCCGGCTGTCGGTGACCGTCGCTCCCCCACCGAATGGGAAAAGGACGGCGGCAAACGCGTGGGCGACGCGGCCCGGCAAAGAGCTCGCGAGATATTGCACAGTCATTTCCCGGTTCATATCCCCGACGCCTTGGACCGGTGCCTTCACCAAGAATTCGACATTCGCCTGACACGTGCACAGATGGGACGTACCGGATGAGCAACAGGTCACTCAACACCCGCGCCCGCGCGGCGCTTCCCGGCGGGGTCAGCCACGAACTGCGCTTTCGCGATCCTCATCCCATCTATATTAACAGGGCAAAAGGCGCCGAGAAATGGGATGTCGAGGGGCGCCGTTACATCGACTTCAAGATGGGATCGGCCAGCCAATTGCTGGGCCATGGTCACCCCGATGTCGTGGCTGCGCTGCAAATGCAGGCGGCACAGGCGATTTTCAGCGCCGATTGCCATGAGGGCGAAGTTGAGTGGGCGGATTGGATAAATCGCCTGTTCCCGAGCGCCGAACGCACACGGTTCACCGCTTCGGGGTCCGAAGCGACCATGCTGGCCCTGCGGCTGGGGCGGGCATGGTCAGGCAAGGATCGTATTCTCAGGATCGACGGACATTATCATGGTTGGCATGATCATGCGCTGAAAGGCTCGAAAACGGGTAATCAGCGAGCAACGTCACTTGGCGTTCCCGGCGCGCTCGGCGATTTGATCGAAGTCTGTGTCGCCGATCCGTACGAGATGGAACGCGCGTTGCAGGACGACCGGATCGGTACAGTCATCATCGAGGCATCAGGTGCGAACTATGGTTCGGTTCCCCTGCCCACGGACCGCCTGAAAGCCATGCATGACGTCGCCCGCAAGGCCGGAGCCGTTCTGATCTTTGACGAGATCATAACCGGGTTCCGCTGGTCCCCTGGCGGGCGGCAGGCGCGCGACGGCATCGTGCCCGACCTGACCACGCTGGCCAAGATCGTGACCGGAGGTCTGCCGGGTGGTGCGGTCTGTGGGACCACCGAGATCATGGAAATGATGAACAATACCGCGACCCGTGACGGGCTGTCGCCTCCGGTCAGCCACAAGGGAACGTTTAACGCGTCGCCGCTGATTGCCGCCGGGGCGCTTGCGGCGATGCCGCATCTGGCTAGTGGCGTGGCACAGCGTCAGGCCGATGACATGGCAGCGCGTCTGCGCGACGGGATCAACCGGTTGATGGCAAAGCGGGGGATCACCGGTGTGGCTTATGGCGAAAGTTCGACCTGCCACATGCTGTTCGGGCAGACGGATCCGCTGACCCTGACGCCTGCGGAGATCCGCAGCGTACCGCCCGCGCTGGTCGCCGGGCTGCGCGGTGGCCTGTTGGCGCAAGGCGTCGATCTGATGAGCCACACTTCATGCGTGACCTCCGCCGCTCATACGCCCGACCTGATCGACGAAGCACTGGGTGCATTTGACGTGGTTTTCGCCGCGTTGACACGGGATGGAGTGATCTGATGCCCCTGCCCACACATGCCCGCACGGTCATTATCGGTGGCGGCGTCATCGGCTGTTCCATCGCCTATCATCTGGCCCGCGAGGGGCGGAAGGATATCGTGGTGCTCGAACGCTCCAAGCTGACCTCAGGCACGACATGGCACGCGGCGGGTTTGGTGCGCCGCCTGCGCCCTTCGGCGACGTTAACGCGGCTGATCAACTATTCGATCGACCTCTATCGCGAGTTGGAACGCGAGACCGGGCAGGCCACCGGCTGGACACAGACCGGGTCGTTGACGCTTGCTACCAATCCCGACCGTCTGACCAACATCAAACGGCAGGTGTCGCTCGGCCGCGCATTCGGACTGAATGCCGAAGTTGTAGATGCCGCCCGCGCCAAGGAGCTTTGGCCTCTGATCCGGGTGGATGATGTAATCGGCGCCGTCTGGTCGCCCGCCGATGGCCGGGTGAACCCGTCGGACGTGGCGCTGGCACTGTCGAAAGGGGCGCGCGCGCGCGGTGTCCGGTTCCATGAGGACACCCGTGTGACAGGGCTGCGAAAAAAAGCCGGGCGGATCAGCGGGGTCGAGATCGATGATCATGCAATCGAAGCAGATGAGGTGGTCATCGCCTGCGGACTCTGGTCGCGTGAGGTGGCGGCCATGGCAGGCGCTCACATGCCGCTCTATGCCTGCGAGCATTTCTACATACTGACCAAGCCGCTGGCAGAGGTTCAGGCGCTGGGCAAGGGCATGCATTTGCCGACACTGAATGATCAGGACGCTTACCTTTATGCCCGCGACGATGTTGAGGGGTTGCTGGTCGGCTCGTTTGAACCTCATGCCAAGGGGCTGCCCCTTGACCGCCTGCCCGCCGATTTCAGCTTTGATCTCTTGGACGAAGACTGGGATCACTTCATGCCGATGATGGAAAACGCCCTGCGCCGCATCCCGGCGCTAGAGCGGGCCGAGGTGCGGATGCTCCTGAACGGCCCCGAAAGCTTTACGCTCGACAGTCAGTTCATGCTTGGGGAAAGCCCCGAGGTGCCCGGCCTGTTCCTGATGGGCGGGATGAACTCCACAGGAATCGCATTGGCAGGCGGTGCAGGTAAGGCGATGGCAGAATGGATTATCGCTGGCGAGCCGACGATGGAGCTGAACGAGGCCGACATCCGCCGTTTTAGCCCGGAAATGAACGTGCTGGGCGCGCTGGAGGCGCGGATACCGGAAGTTCTTGGTCGCCACTACGACAATCCCTATCCCGGTCGCACGATGAAAACGGCGCGTGGGCAGCGGCGGTCGCCCATCCATGCAGGTCTGGCGGCCGCAGATGCCAGGTTCGAGGTACGGGACGGCTGGGAACGAGCGCTTCATTTTGGCGGCGAGGCGGCGCATCTGCCATTGACGTTCGGCGTGCCGAAATGGCGCGATCAGGTGGGTCGCGAGGTTGACGCCTGCCGCAATGGCGCCGCCGTTCTGGATCAAAGCGCGTTCGGCAAGATAATGGTTCAGGGGCCGGACGCCTGCACGTTTCTCAACCGGCTCTGTGCCGCGCAGATGGATATCGCGGAAGGTCGCCTCGCCTATACCCAGATCCTCAATGCGCGCGGCGGCATCGAAAGCGATCTGACCGTGCAGCGGCATGGGCCCGAGACCTATCTGATGATCGTCGGCGCGGGCGAAGTGGTGCGCGATCTGAAGCGGATGCGCGAGCTGCGTGGTGCGTTCAGGGTAGAATTCACCGATGTGACAAGCGGTTATGCGATCCTGGGACTTGCGGGCGCAAAGGCGCGCGAGGTGCTTCAGGCCACCACAAACACTCTGGTACCGGATATCAAACGCTTTCATTTCGCAACGGTCGAAGTCGGTCTTGCACGCTGCTGGGCAGGGCGGCTCAGCTATACCGGCGAAGACGGCTACGAACTCTACATTCCCGCCGATATGGCAATGGCGGCGCACGAGGCGCTGACAAAAGTCGGTGCTACCCATGCCGGGCTTTACGCCATCGGCAGTTTACGAATCGAGTCGGGCTTTCGTGCCTTCGGGCACGAGCTAACCCCCGGCACCACGTCGCAAGAAGCGGGGCTTGAGGCGTTCTGTGCATTCGGTACCGGATTTGTTGGCGAGGATGCGCTGGCACGCGACGACCCTAACAGACGGATCGTTTCGGTTTTGTTTGATGATCCGGCTGCGATCCCGCTCCACGACGAACCGATCTACTTCGAGGGCCGGGTTGTTGGTCAGATCACCTCGACAGCATGGAGTTACCGTTTTGGGCGTTCGGTGGCGCTGGCCATGGTTTCCGCACCTCTGGAGCGGCTTGCATGCGAGGGCATCGTTGATGGGTTCGAGGTCGAAATTGCCTGCCAGCGTTTTGCGGCCCGGGCCTCCTTGAAGCCCGCCAAGGAGGCGTTCCAATGACCGATGCACTTCGCACCACGCAGGTGGCAATAATCGGCGGCGGCATCATGGGTGTCGCGGCCCAGTTCCAGTTGGCCGAAAATGGCTGGACCGATACGATTCTGTTCGAAAAGGCGGAGCTGACCAGCGGCTCGACCTGGCATGCAGCGGGGCAGATCGCCCATGCAGTTGGCAGCCGCATCATGGGCTGGATCAACAAGACCTCGATCGAAATCTACAAACGTGCCGAAGCGGAAACCGGCCAGTCGATCGGTTGGCACGAGGTCGGCGGCTTTCGGATCGCCACTACCGACGACGAGGTGGACTGGATGAAATCCATCATGGGGGTCGGCAAGTTGTTGGACCTGCCGATGGAACTTGTCGGACCAGAAGAAGTCGCTAGGGGCAATCCCTTTTACAAGATCAATGACGTCAAGGCTGCGGTCCAGACCTTCGAGGATGGGCATATCGACCCCTCAGGCGTGACGATGGCGCTGGCCGCCGCGACGCGGGCACGAGGAGCCAAGATAGAGCGCCACAACCGGGTGACCGGCGCCAGCCGCAAGGGGGGCATGTGGCTGCTGAGGACCGAAAATGGTGATGTTCTGGCCGAGCATGTGGTTATCGCCGCAGGGTCCTACGCCAATCAGGTGGGCGAGTGGTTCGGGCTCAGAATCCCCTCGGTCTCGTGCTTGCATCACTACTTGATCACCGACACTGTGCCCGAGTTTCAGGGGCGGCCGGAACTGCCGGTGATGCGCGACAATGCATTTGGCGGCTATATTCGGCAAGAACAGCGATCGGGGCTGATTGGCATCTACGAGGGTCACACGTGCCCGACGATCTGGGAAATGCCACAGGGTGCGCCGTGGACTGCCGAAAATGAATTGTTCGAGGCGGACTACGACTCGATTGGCGATTTCCTGATGATCGCCCTCGGCAAAATGCCGGTACTGGCCAACCTCGGGATAAAGCGCGTGGTGCGTGGTGCGATCACGCACACGCCCGATGGGGGCATGTTGGTCGGTCCGTCCGGTGCTCCGAATGTCTGGTTGTCCTGCGGATCGTCCATCGGGCTGGCCTGGGGCGGCGGTGCGGGTAAAGTGCTTGCCGACTGGATGGTGCATGGCGCGGCCGAGATCAACACACGCTCGATAGACCCGCGTCGCTATGGCGAATTTGCCAGCGACACCTTCATCATTGAGCGCACCAGAGACGAGTTCATGCGCCGACACGATACGCCATGTCCGGGCAAACAGTTCCAAAGCATGCGCCCGGTCCGGCGTCATCCGCTCTATGACCGGCTGGCCGCCAAGGGTGCGGTGTTTGGTGAAGTCGCAGGATGGGAACGGCCGCGCTATTTCGGAAATGGCGGAGAGGTTGAACAGATCGGCTGGGGCCATCAACCCTGGCATCAAAATGCCAAGGCCGAGGCCAAGGCGACCCGCGCGGCGGCCGGCGTCATCGACCTCTGCGCGTTTGCCCAGTTCGAGATCACGGGCCGGGATGCGGGCGCGCTTCTGGAGCGGTTATCCGCGAACACGATCCCGGCGCGTGACGGGCGGATCAGCTTGAACCACCTGCTCACGCCCATGGGCCAGTTCGAGACCGAGATCACAATCTGGCGCATTGCCAAAGATCGCTATTTTACAGGCTCGCCCATCGCCCGCGCCAAGCCGGACTTCGACTGGATCAAGTCGCATATTCACCCCGGCGAAGACGTGACCATGATCAACCGGTCTGCCGATTGGGGCATGCTGGCGCTTTCCGGTCCGGCCTCGCGGCGTATTCTGTCGGACCTTACCGAGGTCGACCTGTCCAACGCTGCCTTCCCCTGGCTGTCGGGACAGGAAATTTCTGTTGCAGGTATACCCTGCTATGCGCTGCGGGTGTCCTTTGTTGGTGAGCTTGGATGGGAGCTTCACACGCCTTTGGACCGTATTGGCGAGCTGTACGATGGGCTGTTTGCTGCCGGAGAAAAGTATGGGCTCACCGATCTGGGCTCTTATGCCTTCAATGGTATGCGGATGGAGAAAGCCTTTCGGGCTTCCGGCGAACTCACCACCGATGTCGGCCCGTTCGATGTAGGGTTGGATCGTTTCGTGCGCGCCGAGGGGCGAGATTTCGTTGGCCGTGATGCTCTTTTGGCCCGCAAGCCGGGGTGGGAACTTCTGTACGCCGAGCTTCACGCCGAGGACATCGATATTCATGGTGGTGAGCCGGTGTTGTTGGACGGCAAGCCGGTGGGCCTGACAACGTCGGGCGGATACGGATATTCCGTCGAAAAATCACTCGGTTGGCTTTTCGTCCGCAAGGGAACAGCCCGGTCAGGACTATCGGTGCAGATTCTGAACCGGTCCATTCCCGTCACCATTCACCACGAGGCAATCTTCGACCCCCAAAACCTGCGCCCCCGATCCGAGGAGTAAGCCATGGCCACGATCAATGGCGGCGAGGCCGTCTACCGCGTTTTCAAAGCCAACGGTATCGACACCGTCTTTGGGCTTTTGGGTGGTTCGATGCTGGAGCTCTACGACGCGATGTTCCGAGGCGGCGAGATCGCCTATGTGGGTGCGCGGGATGAACGTGCAGCGGGTCACATGGCGGATGCCTGGGCGCGGATGACCGGCAAACCCGGCGTGGTGCTGGGCGCGCAGGCCGGGCCGGGTGTGGTCAACCTTGTCACCGCCGTGGCCGAGGCGCATTTGGCCTATTCTCCGATGGTTGTTATCGCCGGGGCAATCACGCGGTCAGATCAGGCCAAGGACACGTTTCAGGAGGTCGATCAGGTCGCCCTATTCGCACCGATCTGCAAGCGATCTGTCATGGTGACCGATGCTTCCCGGCTGGTCCCGATGCTCGAGGATGCAATCCGGCTGGCCAATTCCGGGCGGCGCGGGCCGGTTGTATTGCATGTTCCGCGCGATCTGTTCGCGGACGAAGTGCCGGCCTTCGATCCGAAACCAGTCAACATCGCCAGACCGGGACCTGCTGCTCCGGAGGATGTGGATGCGATTGCCCGGCTGCTCTCGTCGGCAAAACGCCCTGTTATCTTTGCAGGTGGTGGTTTCAAGTGGAGCAAGGGCCGCGACGTTCTGACCGCGCTGGTGGAAAAGCTGGAGGTGCCGGTTGTTGCTTCGACGGGTCACGCCGATGTCATGCGCCACGGCCATACATGGTTTGCCGGTCAGGCCGGACCGCGTGGCAACCGGGTGGCCAGCCGTCTGACCAAAGAGGCCGATGTGATGGTCGTGCTGGGTGCTCGGCTGGGATTCAACTCCACGTTCCATAGCAACGAATACATAGGGGCTGACACGCGTATCGCGCATGTTGACATTGAAGGTTCTGCAGTGGGGAGGTACTTCCCGGTGGAAGTCGCAGTGCAGGCGGATGCACGCCTGACCGCCGAAGCCTTGACCGCGACCGCATCAAAGCCCGACGCTGATGAGTGGCGCGCTGCCTTCAAGACGGACATGGCCAGCCTTGTTGCGGAACGGGCCAGCGAAGCGCAGATTGCCTCGCGGCCCATGCATCCTCGTCGGGCTTTGGCGGAAATCCGTGCCATGCTGCCTGAGAACGCTATCGTAACGCTCGATACGGGCAACACCTGCCTGCAGGCCGCCGACCGCCTGGCACACTATGCACCCATGTCCCTGATCACGCCGCTGGACTTCGGGCTGGTCGGTTTCGGCTTGGCTGCTGCCATCGGGGCCAAGGCCGCCGCACCGGATCGCCCGGTCGTGGCACTCATGGGCGATGGTGCCATCGGTCATACATTGATCGAAATCCAAACGGCCGTCTCTCACGGATTGCCGATCGTGATTGTCGTTCTCGACAACGAAGCATGGGGGGCCGAGAAAGCCTATCAGCAAGAATTTTTTGGCGGGCGCTTGCTTGGCGCTGAAATCCAGTCGCCACGTTTTGACAAATTTGCTGAACTTTGCGGCGGCAAGGGGATCTGGGTGAACGGCCCGGGCGAGATGGGGCCCGCGCTGGCCACGGCCATTGCCAGCAATGAGACTACGGTTATCCAGGGCAAGATTGATCCCGGCGCACTGATGACGCTGCGCAAGGACCTGTTCAATGCACCGAAAAAGGATTGAAAACATGACGACCTGGGACACCATCATCGTCGGTGCTGGAAATGCAGCCTTTTGTGCCGCGCACGCGGCGCGCGAAAAAGGCGCGAGCGTGCTCATGCTGGAATGCGCCCCCGAGGGCGAGAATGGCGGCAATTCACGCTACACCGCTGGCGCCATCCGGTTCGCCTATGACGGGGTGGACGATATTCGCGCGCTATGTCCGGACCTTTCCGAAGATCAGACCGCCATAACCGATTTCGGAACCTATACGACGGATCAGTTCTTTGACGACATGTTCAGGGTCACCCGTTTTCGCACTGATCCGGCACTATGCGAAAGGCTGGTCACCACCTCGCGCGAGACCATGTTCTGGATGCGAGACAAGGGCATCCGCTTCATGCCCATTTACGGTCGTCAGGCGTTCAAGGTGGACGGACGCTTCAAGTTCTGGGGCGGGCTGACGCTGGAGGCTTGGGGCGGCGGTCCGGGGCTGGTCGATGCGCACGCGACCATTGCACGCGCTGCGGGTGTTGAAATCCGCTATGAAACGCGAGCACTGTCGCTGGTCACCGACGGGCATGCGGTGACCGGCGTCAAGGTACGCCACAGGGGAGAGGTGTTCGAATTGAAGGCCCGCTCGGTCATATTGGCCTCGGGTGGGTTTCAGGCCAGCACCGAAATGCGCACACGCTATCTTGGGCCGGGCTGGGAAATGGCCCGCGTGCGCGGTTCGCGCTTCAACACTGGTGAAGGCATCAAGATGGCGATGGAAATCGGTGCGTCAACCTATGGCAACTGGTCGGGGTGCCATGCGGTCGGCTGGGACTACAACGCACCGGAGTTCGGGGATCTGGATGTTGGCGACGGGTTCCAGAAACATTCCTATCCCTGGGGGATCATGGTCAATGCCACGGGTCGGCGCTTTGTCGACGAAGGCGCGGATTTTCGAAACTATACTTACGCCAAATACGGCCGGGTGATCCTCGAACAGCCCGATCAGTTTGCCTGGCAGATTTTTGACGCAAAGGTCACGCATCTGCTGCGCGACGAGTATCGCATAAAGCGGGTAACCAAGGTGGTGGCCCCGACGCTGGAGGATTTGGCGCAAAAGATGGAGGGCGTTGACACGCGGGCGTTCCTTGACGAGATGGAAACCTACAACGCCTCGGTCGATGCCGACACGCCATTCGATCCCAACGTAAAGGATGGACGCGGAACCAGGGGTTTGGCTGTGCCGAAATCGAATTGGGCTAACACAATCGATCAGGGTCCGTTCGAAGCGTATCAGGTCGGTTGTGGCATTACCTTCACCTTTGGCGGCCTGCGCATTGACCCGGAAACGGCCCAGGTTCTGGACAATGATCTTGCCCCGATTCCCGGACTTTTCGCCGCCGGTGAACTGGTCGGCGGCGTGTTTTTCTTCAACTATCCGGGCGGA
>NZ_JBXWSF010000043.1:0-34004 GCF_059613285.1 Ruegeria sp. BHSB058
GGTGCTGTTCGGGCGATGGTCGGCGGACGCAAGACCAAGGTCTCGGGCGCCTTCAACCGCGCCACGCAGGCGCTGCGCCAGACCGGATCGTCCTTCAAGCCCTTCGTTTACGCCACGGCTCTGGAACTGGGCTATTCACCGCTCGATACCGTGATGGATGAACCCTATTGCATTGACATTCCCGGTTCGGGCCAATGGTGCCCCAAGAACTACACCAACAAGCATTACGGGCGGGTGACGCTGGCCGCTGCGCTCAAGGACTCGCTGAACGTCCCCGCCGTCAAGGTGGCCGAGGTCGCCGGGCTTGACAACGTCCGGCGCGTCGCCAGCGAGTTCGGCATCGAAAGCGATCTGGCCGCTGGCCCTGCGCTGGCTTTGGGCGCGTCGGAAAGCACCCTGATCGAAATGGTGGGGGCCTATGCGGGCATCTTGAACGGTGGTTCCTCGGTCGAACCTTACGGGCTGACCGAACTCAAGCTTATTGGCGACGACCAACCGATGATGGCCACCACCTCGGGTATCGGCGAGCGGGTCATCCGCGAGGATGCCGCGCGCCAGTTGATCTGGATGATGGAAAAGGTCGTTTCCGAAGGATCGGGCAAACGGGCGGCGCTGCCCGGCTGGCAGGTGGCGGGCAAGACGGGCACAACACAGGCCGCCCGCGATGCCTGGTTCATCGGCTTCACCGCGGATTACGTGACCGGCGTCTGGATGGGCTATGACGACAACACGCCCCTGTCCGGCACCACTGGCGGCGGCCTGCCTGCCGAGATCTGGCACGAAACCATGGTGCGCGTGACCGAAGGCATGACACCGTCCCCGCTGCCGATGATGGTCCCCAAGCAACCCACCCGCACCGAACAGCCCAAGCAGCAGAAGCGGCGGAACAACACGATCGGAAACGCGGTTGACAATTTCTTCAAGGATCTGTTCGGCAGAAACTGAGCGGCGCAAACCGCGCTTGATTGACAGTGCGGCCAAAGGCAAGCTCGTCTGGCCGAAACGACCCAGAGGAGGGCCAAGTCATGCGTCGCAACGAGTTGACGGAACGCTTTCGTGCCCTGCATGTGCCGGGCCAGCCATTGGTGATGCCGAACCCCTGGGATCTGGGTTCTGCCAAGGTGATGGCGCGGCTGGGGGCGCAAGCTCTGGCCACGACATCTTCGGGGTATGGGTTCACACTGGGCCTGACCGATGGGGGGCAGATGACACGCGACATGGCCCTGCAACACGCCGCCGCCGTCTGTGCAGCCGTCGACGTGCCGGTGAATGGCGATTTCGAGAATGGATTCGGCGATACTCCGGAAACCGTGGCCGAAACCGTGCGGCTGGCCGCCGAGGCTGGGCTGGCCGGTGTCTCGATCGAGGATACCGCGCTGCCGGGGTCCGGCTCTTATCCGTTCGACCTGGCGTTGGCCCGGATCGAGGCGGCAGTTGCAGCAGCACGAGAGGTTGGCATCGTGCTGACCGCCCGTGCCGATGGCTGGCTTTGCAAAAGCTATGATCAGGCCGAGGCCCTGCGCCGCTGTCAGGCTTTCGCCCGCGCGGGCGCCGATGTGATCTATGCACCGCTGGTCGATGCCGACACCACCCGCGCTATGGCCGCCACCGGAACGCCGGTTAACCTGTTGGCCGCGGGCACGATGCGTGATCTGACGCTCGACCAGATGGGCGCGTTGGGCGCGGCCCGCATCTCCATCGGCGGTGGATTGGCGCGGGTCACGCAGCAGGTGCTCCTCGACGGCACCCGCGCCATGCTGGAACAGGGCGACTTCACCATCCTCAACGGCGCTGCGAACACGGCCGAGGTCGATGCACTGCTGAACGGCTGAGCTGCATCCAGAGAAAACTCCGCATACCATCAGGCGCGCGGGGTCTCGGGCTTTTCGGATTGGAATGGACCGTGTTGCACGAATAGTGGTTGGGCCGCATTTGCGCCTTTCCCCTGTTCGTTATGCGACACGTTCACAGGTCGCGCGACCGAGATGGGTCATGCGGTTGAAAGCTTTGACAGCGATCCGGGTTCGGTTGTCCGAGTCTCCATTTTGCGACTGCGCAGGTTGGGGCCGAGGAACTGACCTATGGCCTTCCGGTTGATGATCACCACCGCCATTTCGGCGGCGGCCAGACCCAGGTGACCATCGACCTGCCACCGGGGGACCACACCCTGCAACTGGTGCCAGGCGACCACTCTCACGTCCCCCACGCCACCCCGATCATGTCCGAGGTCATCACCATCACGGTCGAATAACCGGTAGAATCGCCAGCTTTCCTTGACGCAGGGAATGCCCGGTTCCAAACAACGCATCCGGGCTTTGCCCTGACCTCTCCGGCGCATGGATGAGTGAGGTTCCGGTGTGCGGGACCTTGCTGCTATATGGAATGTTCCCTCAAGATCCTATAGTGGGCTCCAATTCGAGTACTTTTTACCTGCTGCAAGTTTTGCAGCCCTCACGATCTGCGGATCGGACGAATGGATGCATTCTTCGACGAATTTTGAAACATTGTCGCCAGTCCAACCGGGAGCAGCGGCGAGAGGCCAAATACGAATCGGATCATCTTGAGCTCGGCGACTAACGAAATTCAAAATCCGATCAATGTCATCATCATCAGGGACCATTTTGAGCATTGCCATGCCTCTGAATGCACCATCAATCAGCATGTCATTCCCAGATTTCAAGATATCCATAATCGGTGCACCGTCCTTCGATGACTCTGATTTCAAACGAACAATAGCGTCCCCGATACCAACATAGATCATAGTCGCATCAAGGGGACGAGCAGCGAATTCAGTCAAAAACTCCAGCGCATCAATATGCCGACATTCACCTAACGCCATGACAAGCTGATACTGCGTTTCCCACGTTCTTGGGTCTTCAACTTCTTTGCGGAGCGCCTCCAGTAAGTCAGGACCGGCTGCCGGGTCGCCACGTTTGCGTAGTCTTTTAGCGGCCGATCTGCGCTTAGGTGAACGGGTATGCTTTAACAATTCCAAGTCTTCTGCAAGTGTCGACATAACAGGCCTCAAATCAATAGAACTCAGAGATGATATGTCCCAGCCCAATGTCTGCCAAGGGCTCAAAGCAGGCCTTCTTCCTTCAACAGCTCGACCATATTCGCCTCCGGTCTCGGCCCGATATGGCTGATGACCTCGCGGGCACAGACATTGCCGATCCTGGCGCAGGTCTCGAAATCGCGCCCCGTGGCCATGCCGTACAGGAAACCCGCTGCAAACTGGTCACCGGCGCCGGTTGCGTCTACCGGGACAACCTTATTGACCGGCACATCGATGCGCTGGGTGCCGTCCATTACCGTCACACCGTCGCCCGAACGGGTGCACACCACCAGGGGACAGATGCCCGAGGTCAGCATCAGCGCGTCGTCCAGATGGTCGCTTTCGAACAGCGACTGGATTTCGGCCTCGTTGCCGATCACGAAATCCAGGTCGTGCTGGATCAGCGACAGGAAATCGGCGCGGTGTCGGTCGACGCAGAACGGATCGGAAATCGCAATTCCCGCCTTGCCGCCCGCCGCGCGGGTGGCCCGCGCCGCCTCGCGAAAGGCCGATTTTCCGGCATCGTGGTCAAACAGGTAACCTTCAAGGAACATCAGCTTGGCGTTGCCCGTCACCTGCTCCGGAACATCGGCCGAACTTAACGTGGTCGAGATGCCCAGATAGGTGTTCATCGACCGCTCGCCGTCGGGTGAAACAAAGATCATCGACCGCGAGGTCGCCAGATCGCCCGCCACCGGCGGATTGACGAAATCGACGCCGTCCTCATTCATGGCGTCGGCATAGAAATGACCCAGCGCATCGTCGCGCACGCGCCCGATGAAGGCCGCGTCAAGCCCCAGCGCGCCGGCGCCGGCGATGGTGTTTGCCACCGATCCGCCGGGCGTCTGCACCCGGTTTTCCATCGCCGCATACAGCACCTCGCCCCGGTCCTGCTCGATCAGCTGCATGATGCCCTTCTCGATCCCCATCAGGTCGAGAAAGACGTCATCGGATTGCGAGATGACATCGACAACTGCATTGCCGATACCGACGATATCGTAGGTCTTCATAGGGTCTTGTCCTCGAATTGGCACAGGTCGCGGATGATGCAGGTGCCGCACATCGGCTTGCGCGCCTTGCAGTGATAGCGGCCATGCAGGATCAGCCAGTGATGTGCGTGTTGCTGAAAGTCGACGGGGATGTTGTCCTCGATGGCGCGCTCGACCGCATCCACATTCTTGCCGGGGCAGATGCCGCTGCGGTTGCCGACCCGGAAGATGTGGGTATCGACCGCCTGCGCCGGATAGTGCCACCACATGTTCAGCACCACATTGGCGGTCTTGCGCCCCACACCCGGCAGCGATTGCAGCGCCGCACGCGAATTGGGCACCTCGCCGCCATACTCCTCGACCAGAATACGGCTGAGCTTGATCACGTTCTTGGCCTTCTGGCGGAACAGGCCGATGGTCTTGATATGCTCGGTCAGACCCTCTTCGCCCAGATCCAGCATCTTTTGCGGTGTGTCCGCGATCCGGAACAGCGCGCGGGTGGCCTTGTTGACACCTGCATCGGTGGCCTGCGCACTCAGCGCCACGGCGACGACAAGAGTATAGGCGTTCACATGCTCCAGCTCGCCCTTGGGTTCGGGGTCGGCTGCATGGAAGCGGGTAAAGATCTCGTGGATCGTGTGATAATCGAGTTGCTTTGCCATCCCGCCCGGTATGCCGTCCGCGCTTCGGTCGCACAAGTGCAAAGAGGCACCGGTTCAGCGGTTTGTACAATTCGGACAACTACCCTCTGGGAACAGGTACATTTCGCACGATTCGGGTCGCTGCCTATGGGAATGCGGGATAGGTTAAGAAAAAGAAATGAGGTGCGCGATGAATGTCCAGACCACCGAAACCGGCTATCACTACAACGTCATGCGGCGGGCAATCGATCTGATTGATCAGGGCGGAGAAACCCTGTCACTTGACGAACTTGCAAGTCAGATGAACATGAGCCCCGCACATTTCCAGCGCCTGTTCTCGCGCTGGACCGGAGTTTCGCCAAAGCGATATCAGCAGTACCTGACACTTGGTCACGCCAAGGCTTTGCTGCACGAACGGTTCACCACCCTGCAAACCGCGCACAATGTGGGCCTTTCGGGCAGCGGGCGGTTACATGATCTTTTCCTCCGGTGGGAGTCCATGAGCCCCGGCGAGTACGCGCGAAAAGGCGAGGGGCTCTGCATCTATTGGGGATGGTTCGAAAGCCCCTTTGGCCTCGCATTGGTGATGGGAACAAGCAAGGGAATCTGCGGTATAGGCTTTGCGGCCGAGACGGGTGAAGAGGCGGCGATGGACGATCTGGTTTCTCGGTGGCCAAAGGCCGAATTCGTCGAGGAACCCACGCGCTTGCGAGCATGGGTACAAAGCGCCTTTGGCGCAGAACGCGAAGGGGCGGAACCGACGCCGCTCTATCTGATTGGTGCGCCTTTGCAGATCAAGGTTTGGGAAGCCTTGCTGCAAATTCCGACCGGGCATGTCTCCACCTATTCCGAAATCGCCGGTTCCATTGGCGTGCCACAAGCCGTCCGTGCAGTTGGTACCGCCGTGGGACGAAACCCGATCAGTTGGTTGATCCCATGTCACCGGGCCTTGCGAAAATCCGGCGGATTGGGCGGATATCATTGGGGGCTGCCGGTGAAACGGGCAATGCTGGCCTATGAAGGCGCGCGCGCTGACGCATGAACATGTCCAACGTCAATCGCGTTTTCCAAGATTAAGGAATCCGCGACTGATACCGAAAATTCGGTGATCGGAGGAATATTGCCGAAAAGACTCCCAATATTATTAAAGAGTTGCGAGAAAGCTGAATATGGATGTTACTTTTCTTGTTGAGGTAACCCCAAAGGGTCAACGAGGAGAAATACACATGCCAAACAAGCCAGATTTGCCGAACAACGTGGATTTTGATCCATTCGAATTCGCCACCGAGGCCCATCCGGGATGCAGCTGGGGCGAGTTGACGAGTGACGCCATCGAGGATGGTTTTGACCAGGGGGCGCACGCATCGGACCCCAGCGGTGACGGTGTCGGGCCTGAAGAGCGCGTTGGTCTGGCCAATGTGATCGAACAGGGCAACCTGCACGCGACCTGTGAGTTTATCGACGGATTGAACGACATAGCCTGACTTCTTCGGATAGGTACGGTTACTAGACAAAAAACACCCACGTTCGTTGAGCTGTGGGGGTGAACGTGCAGTTTCCATTGGTTGGGCGAGGAATCGCCGATCTCGCCCGATTGTTGCTTGAGCTTGCGATTGCAGGCCGTGATATACTGCGGCAAACAACGCAATCCCGAAGTTGGGGTCTTGAGCAGAAGGTGATTCCATGACGATTTCCAGATTTGTCCTTGCGACCGCGCTGAGTTCTGCTGTGGTCCTGAGCGCATGTACCGATCCGCTTACCCGCAGCACGCAGACTGATCCGAACCAGAACACAAAACAGGGCGCTCTGATTGGTGGCCTGTTGGGCGCCGGGATCGGGGCGATTGCCAACGACTCCGATCCGGGCCTTGGTGCATTGGCCGGTGCTGCCATCGGTGCCGCTGCCGGTGGGGCGATCGGCAACGAGTTGGACAGGCAAGCCGCCGAACTGCGTCAGCAGCTTGCAAATGACGGGATCACGATCACGAATGCGGGTGACCGCCTGATCGTCTCGGTTCCCAACGACATCACCTTTGACACCGACAGCGCCACCGTGCGGCCGGCCTTGCGGTCGGACTTGCAGAAAGTCGCGCAGAACCTTGTGCGTTACCCCAAGTCGAACGTGCAGGTCATCGGCCATACCGACAGCGATGGCGATGCGGCCTATAACCAGGGACTTTCCGTGCGCCGGGCGAATTCCGTTGCCGATATCCTGCAGGCCGGCGGTGTGAGCTATAACCGGATCACCCCCATAGGGCAGGGCGAAAACAACCCGATTGCGTCGAACCTCACTCCGCAAGGCAAGGCGCAGAACCGCCGCGTTGAGATCGTGATCGTGCCGACGCGCGCTGGGTGAAGTCCGGAAAAAAGTATCTGAAATGGGGGGCTGCCAATGGCGGCCCTTCTTGCTTGCGCACATTGACTGCGCGTCAGGTGGGGTTTGGCTGATCGCCGTCAGTGGCTAGGTAATGCAAAACCAACGAAAGGGCTTTCGATCATGTCAAGACCTACCCTGCTTGGCCTCTCTGGCTCGTTGCGGAAAGAGGCTACGAACCGCAAGCTCATGCGCGAGGCAGCAAGGCTGTTCGGGCCGTGTACATTCGTCGAGGCGGATCTGAACCTGCCGCTCTACAACGGTGATGACGAAAAGGCGGACGGCATTCCCGATGCGGTCCAAAAGCTGGCCGATCAGATCGTGCAGGCCGATGCGGTGGTGATCTCGACGCCAGAGTATAACAAAGGCCCCTCTGGTGCTCTCAAGAACGCCTTGGACTGGGTCAGCCGGACTGACGGCAAGCCCTGGGCCGACAAGCCGGTTGCGGTGATGTCGGCGGCGGCTGGTCGGGCCGGAGGCGAACGCGCCCAGATGATCCTGCGCGCCTTCATGGTGCCGTTTCAGACCCGAATGCTGCAAGGTCCTGAGGTGCATCTTGCGAACAGTTCCGCCGAGTTCGACGAAGCAGGACGCCTCTCCAGCGAACACTATACAAGGACTTTGCAGATACTGATGCAGAAACTGCGGGTCGAAGCTGGCCATTGACTTGCCCGGAGCGGCGGGGCTGTTAGTGTCGGCGGCATGGATCAGGATGTTTCGCAGGAAATCCAACGGGATGTAATGGACCCGGCCCGCGCTGCCGCGTTCGAGGTGGCACTGGGGCGAGTTCCTGTGATCGGTGCAGGATCGCCTTTGCCCCCGTTCTTTCACCAGCTTTATTTCTGGACACCGCGCCCGCCTGAATACCTGGGCCGTGACGGGCATCCAAAAGTTGGCGGCGGGCTGATCCCTGATATGGGCTTGCCGCGCAGGATGTGGGCCGGCGGGCGCTTGCGGTTTTCAAGCCCGCTTCGTGCAGGTCTCCCGGCGGAACGGCGGTCGGTACTGGAAAGCGCGACCTCGAAGACAGGTCGTACTGGTCCCTTGGCTTTCGTGACGCTCAGGCATGAAATCTGGCAGCAGGACAGCCTGCGCCTGACCGAGTGGCAGGATCTGGTCTATCGCGAAGACCCGAACCCGGATGCACCGCGCCCACACCCGCCCGAGGCCCGTAGGGACGAGACCGACAGGCGCGAGGTCGGGTTCGATTCCACGCTGCTATTCAGGTATTCTGCGCTGACCTTCAATGGGCACCGGATACATTACGATTTGGACTATGCCCGCGACGTCGAAGGGTATGTGGGACTGGTGGTGCACGGTCCCTTGCTGGCGCAGCACCTTATGTTGTTGGCCGAAGAAGTGATTGGCCCCCTGACCGGTTTTTCCTTTCGCGCCTCCTCGCCGCTGATGCATTTCGAGCGCGCAGAGCTGTGCCGGAGCGGGGACGACCTTTGGGTGCGCGGCCCGGATGGCCGCGAATGTATGCGGGCGACGGCCGAGACCTGATCAGTCAGCCAACGACCTTGCACATGGTGATCGACGTGGGGCTGGAATAGCCGGGATGGGCGGTCTCTCCGGTTTTGACAAAGCCGAGACGCGTGAACGCGATGTGGTTTTCGACCAGTTCGACCCGAGTCTGCAGTTCCAGTGTCGGCAGGCCGTGCACCACCGCGCGTCTCACGGCCAGGGTCACCAACTGCCGGGCCAGTCCGGCACCGCGTTTGTTTTCGGACACTGCCAGTTTGCCGAGGTAAAGCCGATCGGACTTGGGCGTCAGAAATACGACCGCATGTGGGGGTCTTCCGATGGTCCAGATTTCACCCTCGGTGGCTTGCTGGCGTATACTCGCTTGGGTCAGGCGGTGCACCGAGGATGGCGGATCGATCCGGCCTTCCATGAAAGCAAAGCATTCGCTGATCAGCGACAGGATTTGCGGGATAGATGGGTCATCCGGTCCAACTCGCCGCGGATTCTGGTCAGTTCCGCTCACAAGGACGCCTCGGGTCGGAAGTCATCGGGAATGTTGTTTTGATCCTCGAGGATCAGATCGGCCATCACCTCGGCCACTTTCGGGGCCATGCCAAAGCCGATCTTGAACCCGCCATTGGCAATGAACTGGCCCTTGTGCAGCGGGTGTTGCCCCAATATCGGCGCGCGGCTTTTGCTGCGAGGGCGGACCCCGGCCCAGCGGTCGATCACCTCGGCCCCATGCAGGACAGGCACCGCCCGCATGGCGCGTTCGATCACGTCGTCCAGCGCGCTGTCGGTGCTGGTCGGATCGTCATAGTCGCGTTCCGACGTCGAGCCGATCGCCAGTGTTCCATCGGCATGTGGCACGATGTGGATCGCATCCGCGAATATCTGTGACACCTCACCGGCATGGAAGCGGAGCAGCGCGGATTGCCCCTTGACGCCGTTGCCGACAGTCTTGCCATAGGCCCGGTTTAACTCTTCCAGCCCCGCAACGCCAGTTGCATGCACCACCCGACCCGAATCAGGGGCATCAGCCACGACTTCGACACCCATCACGGAAAGTGCGGCCACCAGTGCCGCACCCGCTCGCCTGGGGTGCATCCGAGCGCTCAGCGTATCGTGAATGACATGGCCAGTGACGCTGGGTGGGCACCATGATCCGAGCTTGGCCACCGGCACGACCCGCCACTCGGCCTGTCCTTGCCACAGCTCGCGTGCGGAGATCTCACGCTGTCTGGCAAGCTCCAGAGACCGAACGTCGGCAATCGGCTGAAGCCGTCCAAGGCGACCGTAGCCGGCAGATACGCCGCCCGTCGACTCAACCTGTTTCCAATAGGGTTCCGCCATGATCAGGCTTTCGAATTGAAAGGCTTTCTTGGCGTTCCAGTTCTCGGGGACATGTGGCGCCAGTGCGCCAACAAGGCCGCCACTTGATCCCGCGCCGGGACCGAAAGGGTCGACCACCTGCACCTTTGCCCCGCGTCGGGCGCAGGTCCACGCGATGGAGAGGCCGAAAACACCGGCGCCGCGAACCGTCACATCGACCATTGCCAATTCCCCGTTCCTTGTTCAGTGTCGCGCCGCCTTGCTACAGGATATCACGATGGCAGACCAGCGCGCCAAATTGACATGGACAGGGGACGCGGTGCCCGTGTCCCAACGGTTCGACGATCCCTACTTCTCGCTGCAAAACGGGCTGGAGGAAACCCGGCATGTCTTTCTGGCGGGCAACGATCTGCCTGCGCGGTTTACACCTGGCTTCCGGATTGCCGAACTGGGCTTCGGCACCGGTCTGAACATGCTGACAGTCTGGTCGGAATGGGAAAAAGCGGGGCAGGCCGGCCGGCTTCAGTTTACCAGCTTCGAGGCGTTTCCCATGGATTTGGCGGATATGGAAAAGGCGCTGCAAGCCTTTCCTGAACTTGACCAGTGGAGCAGCCGGTTTCTTGCCCATTGGCGAGGCGGCGCATGCGATCTTGGCACCTTGCAGCTTGAAGTGATCGAAGGCGATGCGCGGCAAACCGTAAGAGGTTGGGCAGGCGAGGCCGAGGCATGGTTTCTGGACGGGTTTTCCCCTGCCAAGAACCCTGAATTGTGGGAGGCGGATTTATTGGCCGATGTCGCAAACCACACAGCAACCGGTGGCACGGCTGCTACTTATACCGCAGCGGGCTTTGTCCGCCGGGGGCTGGAGGAGGCGGGGTTTACCGTCACACGAATCCCCGGCTATGGCCGCAAAAGACACATGACGCGGGCTATCAAAGCGTGACGCAAAAGAACAACATTCCGGCAGGTATTGCCCTGATGATTGGCGCGACAATCGTATTTGCGCTGCAAGACGGCATTTCGCGCCATCTGGCGGGAACCTACAACACCTACATGGTCGTCATGATCCGGTATTGGTTCTTTGCCGCGTTTGTAATTGTCCTGGCGGCACGGACGTCCGGTGGGATTCTGGCGGCAGCGCGAACCAATCAGATTGGCTTGCAAATAACTCGGGGGTTGCTGCTGGCGGGCGAAATTTGCGTGGCCGTCTTTGGCTTCACGGTTCTGGGTCTCATTGAAAGTCAGGCAGTTTTCATTTGTTATCCTTTGCTGGTCGCCGCACTCAGCGGACCGGTACTGGGTGAAAGCGTCGGTTGGCGGCGCTGGGCGGCCATCGGCGTCGGCTGTGTGGGAGTTTTGATCATTCTCCAACCAGGCATGGGCGTATTCAACCCTTGGGCGATCGTCCCTTTGATTTCAGCCCTAATGTTCGCCCTGTATGGCCTTTTGACACGCTATGTTGCCCGTCAGGACGGCACAGCAACCAGTTTCTTCTGGACCGGAATTGCCGGCGCCGTGGCGATGACAGCGGTTGGCATGTGGTTCTGGGAACCGATGATCAGCCGTGACTGGATGTGGATGGCGCTGTTATGCGTGACCGGGGTTACGGGGCACTGGCTGCTGATCAAATGCTATGAAATGGCCGAGGCAAGCGCAGTTCAGCCCTTCGCCTATTTCCACCTGGTGTGGGCCGCCATTTTGGGCATTACCATTTTCGGAGAAACTCTGCGCACGGCTGTGATCATTGGCGCGGGGCTGATCGTTGCCGCCGGTTTGTTCACCTTATGGCGCGAACGACAGCAGCGTTGAACCGACAAGCTCCTGCGAGAATGGAATTGGCAACGCTGGTTTGCCCAGCCGAGCACGATAGACTGGCAGACTTTCCGTGACCCGCATGACATAGTTCCGTGTTTCGGAAAACGGGATGTGCTCGATCCAGTCAATCACGTCGATCTCTCCGGCCCTCGGATCGCCGAACCGTTCCATCCACGAGATCGGTCGCCTTGGCCCGGCGTTGTAACCAGCTGCCATCATGACCACGTTGCCGCCAAGATCGGCGGCAAGGCCGGCCAGATAGTTCGCGCCAAGTTTGGCGTTGTACCTCCAGTCCGAGGTCAGCCGGTTCGTCTTGTGCCCGCTGAGAATACCCAGATCCTGTGCAACGATTTTTGCCGTGGCAGGCATCACCTGCATCAATCCGCGGGCACCGGCACCGCTGATCACAACCGGGTCGAACTCGCTTTCGCGACGAGCGATCGCGAGCGTCATTTCCTTAGCCATCGGAAGACCAAGATCGGCGATGGGGTGCAGCGGATAGTAGGCTGCAGGTAACACAATGCCAGTCTGAGCAGCCCGTTTGGCGATCATCACGGCGACGTGGGGCTCGTCCATTTCCAGTGCCATGTCCCCAAGCTGCGCGGCTTGCGTTTCATCCAGGCTTTCCACCAAATGGGTGAGAAACCGCTCTGCCAGATCACGCTCGCCGGCCTGCAACAATAGAAGCCCCGCCTCCAGAACACTGGATTCGGCAAATTCCGCCTGTTTCCAATGCGGCGCGCGCCGCGGCAATGCCAAATCTGGGTCAAAAGCGCGACCTATCCGTTCGGCAGCAAGAAGCCCGTAGAAAGAGGTCTGATGCGCGGCCCCCGTGGCATAGGCTTCATAGGCTTTATCAGCATCCCCAATCTCGGCATAGGCCCGGCCCAGCCAATACCCGGCGCGGCCGACTGAGATCGGCGAGTCCACTGCTTGCGAGAAGTTCTGGAAATGGCGAACAGCGGTGCCGGGATCGTTCAGCTTGCGCAGGGCAAGGAAGCCGGCCAGCCATTCAAGTTCCGCGTAATCATACCCTAAGCCGGGGGTCATGTGGTGGCGGGACGCGATGTCATAGGCGATTTTGTCTTCACCGTTCCGCATTTTCAACCGGGCCAGGCGGGCGCGTCCTTCGGCCCATTTCCCAGGCTCACCCAGCGTCTCAGGGCTGTTTGATCGTTGCAGCATCAATTCGATGGCGCTGTCATCAAGTTCCTTCCGGTCGCGCCAGACAAATCGCTCATAGGCCAGACCCGGAGAATTCGCCAAGGCTTTTGGTACTTCGGCGATCCGGGCGTCCACACCTGGCGCCATACTGCGAAGATCGATCCGTGCCCGTGCCAACTTGCGTTGATTCTCGCTGACCAAGGGCAGCATCTGCTTTGCGCTGATCAAGTGGCCATCCCACAGCATGCGGTCCAGACGCGCCTCGTGATGCGGTTTCAGCAAGGTCGAGAAATTTTCAAGGTAATTTCGTTGCAGCCCCGGCCCCATCGGCATCGTACGCCATGCCATGACGATATCCGCCTCGGCATCGCCGCGCATGCCTTTGGACATCAGTGCAACCGCGTGATTCAAGGCGCCTTCCGCAGTCTGCGGCGGGATATTGTCATAGAATTTCAGTACACGATCCGGATCGGCATTCGTAAACGAGGGCTCACTTTGTCGCCGCAGCCAATCAAGGCCGGGCCAATCCGCGCGGCGGTCCAGAAACACAAGGGCGTCACCCGATTCGCCATATCCCTGGCGTAGCCAGTGCCACACGATGATATCGCGCGCGACCGAACCGCGCTGCCCCGCCGCCTGCAACGCCTCGTTCCAGTTGTCATTCCGCATTTCGGCAAGAGCCAGCCGCAGATCGTCGACAGTTTCCGCGTGTGCAGGTCCCGACAGGGCCATGCAGCACAGAATCACCCCTGCGATCGTTCTCAGAATGCGTGTCATCCCTTGCAATTCCCGCCAAACCAAGGATACAGCCATTCACGATAAACCGTGCGGCGGCAGGATCAACTCACAATCTGTTCGGCGCGCATTTCCTGCGGTTCGCCCGCTTACGCTGACACTTTGGGAGCACACTTCATGTTCAAAGGCTCTATGCCCGCGCTCGTCACCCCGTTCCACAACGGCGAGTTGGACCTGGACGCGCTCAAACATCTGGTGGAATGGCAGATCGAACAGGGCTCGACGGGGCTGGTGCCAGTTGGAACGACTGGAGAAAGCCCCACGCTGACGCATGAAGAACATGAAACCGTGATATCCGAAGTGGTCAAGGCGGCTGCGGGCCGGGTTCCGGTGATCGCCGGAGCGGGATCGAACAACACCGTCGAGGCCATCCGTTTTGTGCAATTTGCCGAAAAGGTCGGGGCAGATGCGGCGCTCGTGGTGACGCCTTACTACAACAAGCCCACCCAACGTGGACTGCTGGCACATTTCAACACTCTGCATGACTGCGCAGATATTCCGATCATCATCTACAACATCCCGGGCCGCTCTGTCATCGACATGACGCCTGCCACCATGGGCGAACTTGCCAAACTGCCGCGCATCGTCGGTGTCAAAGACGCCACTGGCGATCTTGCACGCGTCAGCCAACAACGTGCCACCTGCGGACCGGAGTTCTGCCAGCTTTCGGGTGAGGACGCCACCGCACTTGGTTTCAATGCACATGGCGGGGTCGGTTGCATCTCGGTCACCGCGAACGTGGCACCGAAGCTTTGTGCCGAGTTCCAGCAGGCCACGCTTGCGGGTGACTACGCCACGGCGCTGGAATATCAGGATCGCCTGATGCCGCTGCACGAGGCAATTTTCATTGAGCCCGGCCTGGTCGGTGCGAAATATGCGCTCAGCAAAGTGGGCCTGTGCAGCGAAGAGGTTCGCTCGCCCTTAACCGGCCTCGAAGACAGCACCAAGACCGCCATAGACGCAGCCATGGCGCACGCTGGCATTCTGTAAAAGGACAAACGGCGCTTTTCGGCGTCGCCTTCTCGCTTCTTTCTGGTCCGAAATACCCCGGGGGTCTGGGGGCAGCGCCCCCTGAGCAATCGCGAATTTTAACGTTTGCCGTAATAGAGGCCCACGACGTGTTCAGCTTGAGCAAAGAACAACCATCGCGATACAGCAACACCAGCGAGATGGGATAGTACCGCCAGCAAGGCAAACACGTGGTTGAAAGGCATCAATAGCAACAGGATTGGCAGGAAAAATGCCAAGCCAAATGCGATGATTCTAAGCTTGACGGCATGCTTTCGCCCCACGACATGTACGAATTCGCGCAGCAGATAGTTGGTGCCTGTATGCGGCGGTTCGAAGGAGCGGACTTTACCACGCGAACCCAGACCGGTTGCCGTTCCGAGGTTGGTACCAGACTGTTCCAGTGCATGATCACCCTGTTTCCAGTAGGCGAGTTGAACCAGCGCAGCGATCAGCAACAATACCAAAGCGGCCCTGATCTGCCCGCTCAGCAATGCGCCGCCAGCCAGGCTGAACGACAGGAACATCGCGGGTGTCAGTTTCATGTTCCAGCGGGGGATAGTCTTGAGTTGAGTGTAGATCATGGAGGTGGTGAAAACCGTCGCCAGTGAAAACACCGATCCGACGAGACCCAATAGCGTCCAGCGCTGGCCAAGGAAGATCACGCCAATAGCATAGAGCCCCATGACCACAAGCGCGACAACCGCGCAAACGCCTTCGCGTGAAAGCCAGCTGGTTTTCCACTGGGTGAACGCTTTCCACGCTCTTTCCGGATGTCCGAGGTGAAAGGTCGACGCCAGAAGGCCGGCCACCGCGAGGCCGAAACCTACGGCAAACAGAACAAAAGCGACCACGCCAGACACCGCCGGAAGCCCGAGGCCAAGAAAGAACAGCAGGCCGAAGCCAAGACCCGACAGCGTGGTAAAGATGATGACAGAAGGTGCGGGATGCATCAGAGTTTCTCCAGTGCCTTGTCGAGCCAGCCAAGAAAACCTTTGGGTTCTTCGGCTACGGGTGCGAGCAGGGGGGCGAGTATGTCAATCTGGTCCTCGATCCTGTCCTTGGGTCGGGGGGGCAGGTATTTGTTAACCGGCTTGGTTCCCATTTCCGGCATCAGGTCCATGCCTCCACGTTCGGCAACCAGTTTGGAAACATCGCTTTCGGGATCCCCCAGATCGCCAAAATGGCGGGCTCCGGCCGGACAGGTGCGCACGCAGGACGGGATACGGTCCACCTCGGGAAGGTTTTCGTTGTAAATCCGGTCGACGCAGAGGGTGCATTTCTTCATCACCCCTTCGGCCATGTCCAGTTCGCGTGCGCCGTAAGGGCAGGACCAGGCGCAAAGCCCGCAACCTATGCAGTCACTTTCATTGACCAGCACAATTCCGTCCTCGGCCCGCTTGTAGCTGGCGCCAGTGGGGCAGACTGTGACGCAAGGCGCATCCTCGCAATGCAGGCAGGATTTGGGGAAATGGATAAGCTGCGCATGTCCCTCTGCGGGTTGCACTTCGTAAGAATGCACCCGATTCAGGAACGTTCCCGACGGGTTGCCGCCATAGGCATCCTGATCGCTGAGCGGGGCGCCATAGTTCTCGGTGTTCCAGCCTTTGCATGAGATAACACAGGCGTGGCAGCCGACACAGGTATCCAGGTCGATGACCAGACCCATTTTGCGCTCGGTGGATTGGGGAAGCTGGGTCATTTGCCTACCTTCCAAGCCAGATTTTTCGGGCCGGTTCCGACCGGCGATTTGATCGGGTCAAAAGTCGGCTGGCTTTCACCCATCTCTTCCGGGTTCGCCGCTTTTTCAATTCTTACCTTGAGGTCGAACCATGCCGCCTGCCCGGTGATCGGGTCCGAGTTGGCCCAACGCATCCCATCACCCTTGGGCGGCAGCAATTCATGGATCAGGTGGTTGAGCAGGAACCCCTTGGTTGCTTCGGGCGCATCGGGTTCCAGTGCCCAAGCGCCTTTGCGCTTGCCGATGGCGTTCCATGTCCAAACGGTGTTTTCGTTCAGCGCGGCCATTTCTATCACAGGAACGGTGATGGAGCCGTGTGGCGAAGACACTTTGGCCCAATCTCCGTCTTTCAGCCCGTATTCCCGCATCAGCTTGGTGGGCACATACAGGGGATTGCGGCCATGCAACTGGCGTAGCCATGCGTTCTGTGTGCCCCAGGAATGATACATCGCCATCGGACGTTGGGTCAGGGCATTGACGGTAAAGCCCTCGTTGCCGGTTTGATCGGTTTCATACCAGATAGGCAGCGGGTTCAGTCGCTCCTTGATCTGCTCGCGCAGATGATCAGGCGGCTGTCGGTCGCCATACCCTTCGGCCGCCAGCTGAAACTTGCGCATCGGCTCGGAGTAGAGCTGGAACAGATAGGGTTGCGGGCTGTCATAAATGCCCATGCCAACGGCCCAATCCTGATAGGCCGTGTTCCATGGTTTGTAATACAGCGCCTCTTCAGGCACATGTTCTATGAAAAAGCCGCCGTTTTCGATATAGCGATTCAATTGGTCGGGGTTCACTTCGCCCCTACCGGATTTATCCCCGTCCGGACCCCGGAAACCGGCGAGCGGTCCGATGCCCGGTTTGCGCTGGTGGTTGACCATATAGTCGGCATAGTCGGCGTATTTGGCCGAACCATCCTCGTTGGTGAATCCAGGCAATTTCAGCTTGTTTGCCAGTTGCACCAACACGGTTTGGAAACCGCGCACATCGCGGTCCGGTTCGATTACCGGCCAGCGAATGGCGTCGGCCGCGCCATCCGCTTCGCAGATCGGACGATCAAGCAGCGAGATGCAATCGTGCCTTTCCAGATACGTGGTGTCGGGCAGGATCAGGTCGGCATAGGCGACCATCTCGGACGAATAAGCATCCGAATAGATGATGCGCGGAATCACATACTCGCCGTTTTCATCCTTGTCAGTCAGCATGTCCATGACACCCTTGGTGTTCATGGTCGAGTTCCACGACATGTTGGCCATGTACATGAACAACGTATCGATCTTGTAGGGGTCTCCCGCATGTGCGTTCGAAATCACCATGTGCATCAGCCCGTGGCTGGACATTGGGTTTTCCCATGTGAACGCTTTGTCGATGCGGGCAGGACTGCCATCCGCCTTTAGCGCCAGATGTTCGGGGCCACGCACAAAGCCCAGATGTGGACCATCCAGCGGTGTATTCTTGGTTACCTTGCAGTGGGGCGTCGGATGCGCTTCGATCGGTTTCGGATAGGGCGGTTTGAAGCGAAACCCTCCGGGAACCTCGACGGTTCCGAGTATGATTTGCAGGATATGCAACGCGCGACAGGTCTGAAACCCGTTGGCATGCGCCGAAACTCCGCGCATCGAATGCATGGAAACAGGCCGCCCGATCATCTTGGCGTGCTTTTCGCCCCGGAAATCCGTCCACTCCTGGTCCAGCTCGAAAGCCTCTTCGAACGCCACGCGGGCCAGTTCCCCTGCGATGGCGCGGATACGCTTGGCGGGGATACCGCATTTTTCCGCAACGGATTCTGGGGCGTATTCTTCGCTGAGATAGCGCTCGGCCATCAGGTGAAAGACCGGGCGATGGATCACGCCGTCTTTTTCATAAACCGCCGACAGATCGGGGCGGACGCCGGACTTGTCGAACGGGGCAAGTTCGCCAGTGGCGCGGTCAACGACCAAAGGCTTCCCATCTGCGTCGCGCAGAAACAGACCATTGTCGGGACCATCCGAGGCGTTGATCAGGACCGGAGCGTTGGTGTAGCGACTGAGGTAGTCCAGATCGATCTTGCCGGCCTTCATCAGAACGTGAATCAGCGACAGGATGAACAGCCCGTCGGTGCCGGGCGTAATGCCGACCCAGTCGTCCGCCACAGCATTGTAGCCCGAGCGGATCGGGTTGACGCCGATTACCCGCGCGCCACGTTTCTTGATCTTGCCGATACCCATCTTGATCGGGTTGCTGTCATGGTCTTCGGCGACCCCAAACAGCATGAACAGCTTGGTATGCTCCCAGTCGGGCTGGCCGAATTCCCAGAATGCGCCGCCCATCGTATAGATTCCGCCAGCGGCCATGTTGACCGAACAGAAACCGCCATGGGCAGCATAGTTGCAGGTGCCGAAATTCTGTGCCCAGAAACTGGTGAAGGATTGCGACTGATCGCGACCGGTGAAAAAGGCAAGTTTTTCCGGGTCATTCTCGCGCAGAGGCTTCAGCCAGCCGGTCGCGATATCCAAGGCCTCGTCCCAACTGATTTCTTCGAACTCTCCCGAACCGCGCGGCCCCACGCGCTTGAGTGGTGCACGCAAGCGCGACGGTGCATTGACCTGCATAATGCCCGCTGACCCCTTGGCACAAAGCACCCCCTTGTTCACCGGATGATCCCGGTTACCTTCGATATAGGCGACCTTGCCGTCCTTCATGTGCACGTTGATGCCGCAACGGCAGGCGCACATGTAACAGGTGGTCCGCCGGATCTCGTCCGAGACTTTGGGCGAGGTATCTAGGATCGGCTGCTGATGGGTCATTGGCGGGTCCTGCTGGTTGGTAAAGGGAACAAGTTCTAAGGCTATTTGAGATATTGGAACGTCGTCACGATATTTTTTGTGTTTCCGGGAGGGAGTTTTGCGTGGCCTGCAGAATGGTAACGGCAATGATCTGAGTTACGTCCTCTGCGCTGCAGCCGCGGGACAAGTCGTTGGCTGGTTTGGCGAGCCCCTGCATGACTGGCCCGATAGCCGAATATCCCCCCAGCCGCTGGGTGATCTTGTAGGCGATATTTCCGGCATCAAGATCCGGGAAAATCATGACATTCGCGTGCCCGGCGACTGTGGAGCCCGGAGATTTGCGTTCCCCAACCGACGGAACAAAGGCGGCGTCGAACTGTAACTCTCCGTCCGCTTCCAGATCGGGGCGATTGGTTTGCAGAAGCTTGGTGGCCTCAGTCACCTTGTCCACAGCGGGATGTCTGGCGCTGCCCTTGGTCGAGAAGCTGAGCATCGCAATCTTCGGTTCCTGACGCAGAAGCGCGCGGCAAGACTGAGCGGAGGCCACAGCGATAGAGACCATTTCCGATGCGTTGGGGTCGATCACGAGGCCGCAGTCGGAATACAGCATCGCGCGTGCCCCTACGGTGGCGTTTTCGGGCGGGTACATCAGGAAAAAGGAAGACACCATCCCGGCATTGCGTGCTGTTCCGATGACCTGAATGGCAGCCCTTACGACGTCGCTGGTCGTGTGCACGGCGCCGCCCACGGTTCCGGTCGCGCGACCCGTGCGAACCAGCATGGCGGCATATGTCAAGGGATCTTGGACCGCCACGCGGGCCGCCGCTTCGTCGACGCCCTTGTGCTTGCGCAATTCATGAAAGATTCCAGCGAACTCGTCGGTAAGATCCGATGATGCGGGGTCGTGAATAGTCAACCCTTCGCCCTGGCTTGCGCCTTCGGTCTGCAAGGTTGCCTCGACCTGGGCCTGAGGCCCAACCAGGATGATATCGGTCAGACCCGCGTTGTGCGCGGCAAGTGCCCCTGCAACAATTCGCGGATCACTGCCCTCGCTCATCGCGACAACCGGGCGGGTGGTCGGAGGGTTTTGGCGAAGAAGATCAATGGGCAAAAGCGTCATACCAAAACCTTCAGGATGTTGAGGATCGAAAAAACGGATAGCATCAGAACCACGAATTTGCGGAACTGGGATTGCGAAGTCTTTGAAAACCGATGCGTTCCCGCCCAGATACCTAACCCAAGGATGGGAAATGCTAGAACGACGCCAAACACGGTATCTGACGTAACCAGACCATTCGCGGCCATGACCGGAAGCGTCATCAGGTCAATTCCGGTCAGAAATACGATCATCGTCGCCCGGAATACAGTTGCTGGGATGGGTTGGGCGGTCATGAAGGCCGCAACCGGCAGTCCACCCACGCCAGCGCTGTTGGCCATTCCGGCGAATATCCCGACACCGATATGACCAGAACGCCCGATCGGCCGTTGAAACTGCCAGCCGCTAAGCAGAAGCAGGCTTAGAACCAGAATCAGGCAGGATACCGCGATGCGCGCCTCCTGTTCACCCAGTCGCGCCATGACGTATACGGCCGGAACAATGGCAATCCCTGCCCCGATCAGAAGAGTGGTCGCCCGTTTCCAGTCGATATGAGGTCGGATGTCGCGCGCCTGAAAAACAGTCATCAGAACTTCGCAGCAAAACACCACGGGGATAAGTGGGATCGGATTGGTTGTCAGTGCCGCGAGGATGATGAAGATCGCGGAAAACCCAAACCCGGAATATCCGCGAATAAAGGCCGCCGCGAACAGCGCGGCGGCCAGAAAGCCCCCTTGGCCCAGTGTGAGGTCAAAGGGAAGGGTCATGTATCAGACCTGTTGCGGCTTCATGTCGGCCCTGTCGATGCCCGCAACCTTGACAGGCTTCTTCATCGCGTCGCGACGGAAAGGCTCGCCCAGTTCCTGGTTGATCATGGCCTCGATCAGGGTGGTGATACCGTTTTTCTGATCCTTGATCGCCTGGTCCAAGGCCGCGGTCAGCTCGTCCTGGGTGCGGGCAATCACGCCTTTCAGGCCGCAGGCATTGGCGATACCGGCGTAAGACACCTGAGTGTCCAGTTCGGTGCCGACAAAGTTGTCGTCGAACCAAAGGGTGGAGTTGCGCTTTTCAGCACCCCACTGATAGTTGCGGAAGACGATCTGGGTCACGGCGGGCCATTCTTCGCGGCCGATGGCGGTCAGTTCGGTCACGGCAATACCGAAGGCACCGTCGCCCGAGAAGCCGACAACCGGAACGTCCGGACAGCCGATTTTCGCGCCCACAACTGACGGCAGGCCATAGCCGCAGGGACCGAACAGGCCGGGCGCCAGATATTTGCGGCCTTCCTCGAAGGACGGGTAAGCATTGCCGATGGCGCAGTTGTTGCCGATGTCGGAAGAGATGATCGCCTCTTTCGGCAGCGCTTGCTGGATCGCACGCCATGCTTTGCGCGGGCTGAGCCAATCGGGTTTGGCGGCACGGGCGCGCTCGTTCCAGGTGGTGCCCGGATCATCCTGCTCGTGGTCCATCGAGCTCAGCTCTTGCGCCCAGGCCGACTTGGTGTGGGCGATCAGCGCTTTGCGCTCGTCGCGGCCTGCATCGCCTGCGGTATCTGCCAGTTTCTCCAGGATGGTCGTGGCAACCTGTTTTGCATCTCCGACGATGCCGACGGTGACTTTCTTGGTCAGGCCGATGCGATCAGGGTTGATGTCAACCTGGATGATCTTGGCGTCAGCCGGCCAGTAGTCGATGCCATAGCCCGGCAGGGTCGAGAACGGGTTCAGGCGGGTGCCCAGAGCCAGAACAACGTCAGCCTTGGAGATCAGTTCCATTGCTGCCTTGGAGCCGTTGTAGCCCAGAGGGCCTGCGTGCAGCGGGTGCGAACCCGGGAAGGCGTCGTTGTGCTGATAGCCGCAGCAGACTGGTGCATCCAGGCGCTCGGCCAATGCTTTGGACTGTTCAATCGCGCCGCCGATGACCACGCCTGCGCCATTCAGGATGACAGGGAACTTGGCGTTGGACAGCAGTTCGGCCGCCTGATCCAGCGCCTCGCCGCCGCCTGCGGGGCGTTCAAACTCGACAATCTTCGGAAGCTCGATATCGATTACTTGCGTGAAGTAGTCGCGCGGCACGTTGATCTGGGCCGGAGCAGAGTTGCGCTTGGCCTGCATGATCACGCGGTTCAGGACTTCGGCCATGCGGGAGGGGTCACGGACCTCTTCCTGATAGCAGACGCAGTCGGCAAAAGCGCGCATCTGTTCCATTTCCTGAAAGCCGCCCTGGCCCATAGTCTTGTTTGCGGCCTGCGGAGTCACCAGCAGCAGCGGGGTGTGGTTCCAATAGGCGGTCTTGACTGCAGTCACGAAGTTAGTGATGCCGGGGCCGTTTTGCGCGATCATCATCGACATCTTGCCGGTGGCGCGGGTGTAACCGTCGGCCATAAAACCGCCAGAGCCTTCGTGGGCACAGTCCCAGAAGGTGATGCCCGCTTCTTCGAAAATGTCCGAGATCGGCATCATGGCCGAGCCAATGATTCCGAACGCGTGTTCGATACCGTGCATCTGCAGTGTTTTGACGAAGGCTTCTTCCGTTGTCATTTTCATGTGTAAGCGCTCCCAAACAGGATGAGTGAGTCCCTGAAACGGTTGTCTCAGGCGATTGCAATTGGTTTTGGCGTAACGAGGGGGAAGTCGTTAGGGCCAGTCGAGGTGGCAGGCTAAGTCCAGAGTTGCGTCATTCCCTAGGTATTGCGGCAGCAATGCATTCGATTCCTGGTGCGATCCGTTCATTTGAAATCGAGGAATAGCCTAGGCGATAGTAGTTTCTGGGACGTGCTGGTCCGGAAAAGAATGGCTCTCCCGGTTCGATGTGAACGCTTTGGCTGCGCAGGGTGTTTGCCAAGGCCGTCGTGTTGACGTGCTCGGGCGCTTTCATCCAGAGTGACGAGCCACCATAGGCGCCTCGTCCGGCGATGGTCAGGCCTTGTTGAGCGATTGCCGCCTCGATTGTCTTGCGTCGCTCCAGCAGCGCGTTGGACATGCGGCGGATTTGAGCGTCGTAGTGACCCAGAGACAGAAAATAGGCTGCAGTGCGCTGTATGTGGCCCGGTGGGTGCCGCAAGACAAGCGAGCGCAACGCGCGGGCTTCACGGATGAAGGGTTCTGAGCCGACCATGTATCCCAGCCGCAGACCGGGGAAGAGCGATTTGGAGAAGCTTCCGACGTAGATCACGCGCCCATCCTTGTCGAGCGACTTGAGGGCAGGGGAGGGGGCCCCCAGAAAAGCGAGTTCGAATTCATAATCGTCCTCGACAATCATGGCGTCGATTTCCTGCGCGCGTTGCAGCAGTTCCCGCCGCCGCGCGATCGGCATTGTCGCCGTTGTCGGGCATTGGTGGCTGGGGGTAGTGAAGATGACGTCGGTATCATCGGGAATGGCGTCTGGCGGCAAACCATCCATGTCGACCCTCAGTGTGGCCATGCGGCAGCTCGATTTCGCCAAAAGCTCGCGCAAAGCGTAGTAGCATGGGTCTTCTATTGCGGCTTTTCGATCCGCGTCCAGCAGAACGCGGGACGCGATCCAAAGGGCGTTCTGCGCCCCGAGTGTGATCAGGATCTCTTCGGGCCTGGCTGTAATCCCACGTCGGGGCAGTGTGTGGCGGGCGATGAATTCAATGAGTAAGGGATCGTCTTCGTCGACATAATCTGCCGTGAGCGATGCAAAATCCTTGTGCCCCAGTGCACGGACTGCACATAACCGCCAGTTGGCGTGATCAAAGAGCGTAGGATCTGCCTGACCATAGATGAAGGGATAGCGAAAGTTGCGCCAGTCCCGCGGCTTGGGCAAAACATCACCGCCGGAAAACCGGCGTGCGATCGAATGACCCCAATTTACCGTCTCCTCACCGCGTTGCATCGGTGAATAGGTCGGCGGGACAGGTGCATTTTCCGAAACGTAATAACCTGACCGCCCTTTTGATACGAGATAATCGTTCGCCAAAAGCTCGGTATATGCCAATGTCACCGTGATGCGACTGACACCCAGATGGCTGGCAAGCTTTCTTGATGAGGGCAGTTTTTCGCCCACGTGAAAACGTCCGGACAGAATGCCCTCGGCAATCATCTGTTGAATCTGGGCTTGTAGCGTGCCTTGTCCGTCAGATTTCAGAAAGAATGTGTCGACCGATATCCCCATGAGGTTACCTTAGAGTGGACCTAATTTGGGTGCAATCTGGACTTACCGAGTGGAGGCAGAATTTTCGGTTTTTGGTGGGTTGATTTGAGTTTTAAAACTATATAACTAGAAATATAGTTATAACTGGAGCCTGAAAATGTGGGAAACAGCTGCTGCAGGGTTTTCGGCCATGGGGTCGGAAGCGCGACTGAAAGTTCTGAAGACGTTGGTTCGGGCAGGTGTGCCAGGTTTGTCCGTCGGCGAAATCCAGAACCGCACCGGGATTCCGCCATCAACGCTTGCTCATCATCTCAAGTTCCTTGCTGCTGGCGGTGTGGTCGAGCAGGAAAAACAAGGTCGAAGCACCATCAACAGGGCTCGGTTCGAAGAGTTGAGGAAGCTTGCGGACTTCATCCTGAGCGAATGCTGTGCGGACACCCAATCAAAGGCGGCAAACGATGGCTGATTTGACACAAACGCCGGTTCGACCTGCGAAAGTGCTTTTTACCTACCTAAAAACACCGTGGTCGGCGATTGCAATGATCCTGGCTTGTGTCGCGGTCCTCGATCCGGGAAACTGGGGACTGGTTGTGACATTTGCGGCGAAGGCCCTGGCCCATACTGGCCAGTACATTTTATTCGCGGTGCTGCTTCTGGCATACCTCAAGGCAACCGGTGCCGAAGTCCTGATCGCGCGAGCCTTTGAAGGGCGAGAGTCTCGAATGATCATATTGGCCGCCCTGATCGGGGGGTTGGCACCGTTCTGTTCCTGCGAGGTTATTCCATTCATCGCGGGGCTTCTGGCTTTGGGTGCGCCATTGTCGGCAGTCATGGCCTTTTGGCTCAGTTCGCCTTTGATCGACCCGCCGACTCTGCTGATTACGGCAAGTGCCCTGGGATGGCCTTTTGCCATCGGCAAGGCCGTGGCAGCGGTGGGATTGGGCCTGTTCGGTGGTTTTGTCGTCAGGGCATTGATGGCCCGTGGTGTGTTCGCGGCCCCGTTGCGCGTGTACAAACCTGCAGGATGCTGTGGATGCGGGCTCAAAAAAGCAGATATGCCGATGTGGCAGTTCTGGCAGGACCCGGAACGCAGAACCCGGTTTCGCGCCGAATTCGTTCACAACGGTTTCTTCCTGCTGAAATGGCTGGCATTGGCCTATGTGCTGGAAGCCTTGTTGGTCATCTATGTTCCCGCCGATTTGATCGCCGGTGTCGTCGGGGGCGAAGGGGTGGGGCCGATTGTCGTGGCAGCTCTGGTTGGCATGCCGGCCTATTTGAATTCGTACGTCGCGCCGCCCTTGTTGGCTGGACTTGTGGAGCAGGGGATGAGCGCGGGCGCCGCGATGGCCTTTATGGTCGCGGGTGCGGTCAGCTCCATTCCGGCAATGGCGGCGGTCTGGTCGCTCGTCAAACCCAGAGTCTTTGTGATGTATCTTGGGCTTGGTATAAGTGGCGCGATCGTCGCCGGGGTCACGTTCCAATTGATTATTTGAAAAAGACCCTCCTGGTCTGGAGACTGGGAGGCTCGCTTCAGATGAAATGCCAAACTCTGGTCAGCTTTCGCTGCAATATTTCGGTAATTTCAGGCGATACCGGGGATTGCCGCTGTCCACATAGATCCGCTTTTCGATACAAGCCGTTGTTCCGACCGTCTGGGCAATTTCTCCCTCTGTCGAAGTAATCGATGTTGCTGAACCGTCAGGCAGACGAACCGAGGTGATCACTCCTTGGCTCATATCGCCGTTGACGGCAGTCGCCGAGAGTACCGGCACCGTTATATACGCTTCGTGTTCGTGGGCTTCGTCGCCGCCGAACAGCAGCAGTCCAGTCAGAATTGTGACCAGTCCGGCAACTCCAAGAACGGCAAGTCCCTTGGTTTGAAGAAATACGTATACCGACACCGCGCGATGCGATCCGATCAGTTTGGAAAGCAGTTCCAGCATGAGAAATCCGGGTTAAGAAAGCCCCGGAGCAATCTCCGGGGCTTGTTACCTGTCAGAAACGTGGATCGTCGCTGTCGTCTTCTTCCTCGTCTGCTCCGCCTTTGGGCAGGTTGAAGAAGCTGTCGGCGTCGATCATCGGTTCGTCATCTTCCTTGCTGTCGCTGTCGTCCGACAAAGAGAATGTCTCCAATCCTTCGATCGCGGTAGGGATCTTTGGTGACGCGTCCATTTCAAGCGACTGTTCGGTCGACACCAGCTTGCGACGCTCGTCGTCGCTCATCACGCCGCCTTCTGCGGCTTTCTTGGCGGCGGCCTTCTGCACCACGGCATCCAGTTCGGACTGCTTGCACAGACCCAAAGCAACCGGGTCGATTGGCTGCATGTTCCCAATGTTCCAATGTGTGCGTTCGCGGATCGACTGGATCGTCGGCTTGGTGGTGCCCACCAGCTTGGCGATCTGGCCGTCGCTTAGCTCGGGGTGGAACTTGACCAGCCACAGGATAGAGTTCGGGCGGTCCTGCCGTTTGCTGAGCGGAGTGTAACGCGGGCCACGGCGCTTTTCTTCGCCAGATGCCGCCGGGTTGAACTTGAGCTTCAGCTTATGCAGCGGGTTGTTCTGGGCCTTGTCGATCTCTTCCTGAGACAACTGGTTGTTGGCAATCGGATCAAAACCCTTGACGCCGACTGCCACGTCTCCATCGGCGATGCCTTGAATCTCCAATTCGTGCATACCCACGAAATCGGCGATCTGCTTGAAGCTGATCGTGGTGTTATCCACCAGCCACACGGCGGTCGCCTTGGCCATCAGAGGTTTTGCCATGAGCCTCACTCCTTTGAATACATCTTTCCCGTCGCCGGAATTCGGCGGCCTCGCGAAGCGGGGCAGGTTTCCGTTGTCGGGGAACTCGGGCCGTATATAGTCCGACGTGACGAAGAAGGGAAGAGGTGAATGCGCTGGGTATTTTTGTGGGTTTTTTTGGTTTTTCCAGCATTGGCGATTGGTGAGGAGGCGGGCGAATTTGACTACTATGTTCTGTCTCTCAGTTGGTCGCCCAATTGGTGCGCCCGCGAAGGAGACGCACGCGGAGCGGAGCAGTGCGATGCGCGCCACGACTACGGATGGATAATGCATGGGCTTTGGCCGCAGTATCACAGGGGTTGGCCTGACTACTGCCGTACGATCCAAGCGCCGCCGACCCGGCGGATGACCCGGGAAATGGAGGATATTCAGGGAAGTGCTGGTTTGGCGTGGCACCAGTGGAAAAAGCACGGCACATGTTCGGGATTGAGCGCGGCCGATTATTTTGGCCTGTCGCGTCGGGCCTACGAAATGGTGGTTCGGCCTGAGGTATTTCGTAAACTGGACAAGACCATCAAGTTGCCGGCCGCAGTTGTTGAGGACGCTTTTCTGGAGGCCAACCCCGCTCTTGATCCCGACATGCTCACCGTCACCTGCCGCGATGGGTTCATCGAAGAAGTTCGGGTGTGCCTGTCAAAATCGCTGGAACCTGTTCCCTGCGCGCGAGACACGATACAGGACTGTCAGGCCAAGAATGCGGTGTTCCAGCCGATTCGCTAGCGCTGTCATCCCTGGTCCTTTTGGCATTCGCGAGCATATTCCAGCGCCTTAGCAGTTCCTTTCAGATCTATTGCCATGACCTTTTGCCCTGCAGGATTATACACTGTCATCACCTTGCGTAGGGCAATCGCAGTCACGAAATTCCGGTCCTTGAAGAACACTGTGGCCCCCGGAATTCGATCCTGACGGAAACCTATGGCGGTCGCATCAAAGTTTTCGCCATCCAGATCAAACCGGATTGGATAGGTTTTGCCCGGTTCGACATCTCCCCAAGCCTTGTTGTAAACGGTGAAATACCCGCGATTGTCCAATGCATCATATCCCAGCCGAACCACGGAAAGGTCTTGATAGACGGTCTGGATCAAGCAGCCATTGCCCAAAGCCGGGTCCATCATAATATTCCATCCTTCGGCAAAACCTTTGTCGACCAATTCCTGAGCCGGAGCAGATGTGGCAGTTAGGGCGGTAAGGGCGAGGGCAAACAGTTTTGTCATGGATAGGGTTCCGGCGCTGGATTTTTTCCAGCCATATCGCATGAGTCCTTGAGCCTGAAGTGTTATTGCAAACTCTCGCGTGGATTTCAGGCTATCGCAGGTGGCGTGTCCGAAAATGCTGACCGATTCCGACAATGCTGATCAAGATCCAAAAGCATTCAATCAGCATCGAGGCCAGGTTGAAATTGGTCATCAGCGAGAAAACGATCAGAGCTGATCCTACGAGATTCACCACCGGAAATCTCAGATCGTCCGAGTTCAACCAACGCATCTGGGTCGCGAAGTAGGCGATCACAACGATCAATGCTCCGAATGATCCGATGGCGTCCGCCAAGGATAAGGTATCAAGAAATTCGGCCAAGGAGGTCTCCTGAACTTCATATTTTGTGCAAAACAGGTCAGCTTAGCGATTGCGCAGGTGTCGGTTGCGCGTAATGGTGCATGTTGAGAAAGGTTGCTCCCGCGTGTCCCGCTCGGTAGCCGTGGGGCAGATCGGCGGCAAAGCGAAGCCCCTGACCTGCGTTCAGTGGAACCCATTCGCCGTCGCGCAGCACATCCAGAGTTCCATTCAGGACGAAAACCTCTTCTGTCACGCCTGCGGCATGCGCAGGGGATTCGTGGTATTGATCGGCGTACAAAGCCACGTGAAACGTTTCCGCACACAAGACAGGGTCGAAAGGAAATACGATCTTAACCCTGATTTCACCCGGAAAGGTCACCGTACGGAACACACCGGCATCGGTCGGGTCACGCAGGACATCGTGTCCAATCAATGCGCTTAGCGGCAGTTGGAAGCCTTTGGCGATCTTCCAAAGCGTGGCAATGGTCGGACTTGATTCGCCTCTCTCAATCTGGCCCAGCATGGCTTTGCTGACGCCAGTCAGTTCGGCCACTTTCGAGAGACTCAATCCCGCTGCCGACCTTACTTCCCGAAGTTTTAGGGTGATTTCGTTCGATTCCATGCCCGTGCCCCGCAATATCGCTTGTACGTTATAACGTACATCGGGTAGCGTGCGCTATAACGTACAAGCACCCTATCGTAGGGGCGGGCAAAAGGGAAAGAGCATCATGCCAATGTACCGATCCAGAACCTCGACTCACGGACGCAACATGGCTGGCGCGCGCGGTTTATGGCGTGCGACGGGCATGAAGGACGATGATTTTGGCAAGCCGATCATCGCCATCGTCAACTCGTTCACGCAGTTCGTGCCGGGGCACGTGCATCTGAAGGATCTTGGTCAGATGGTTGCGCGCGAGGTCGAGGCCGCGGGCGGTGTCGCCAAGGAGTTTAACACCATCGCCGTGGATGATGGCATCGCCATGGGTCATGACGGCATGCTCTATTCTTTACCGTCGCGCGAGATTATCGCGGATTCGGTCGAATACATGGTTAACGCCCATTGCGCTGACGCCATGGTCTGCATCTCCAACTGCGACAAGATCACTCCCGGAATGCTGATGGCCGCCATGCGCCTCAATATTCCAGCAATTTTTGTCTCTGGCGGACCAATGGAAGCGGGCAAGATCGATATTGCCGATCTGGATGCCAAAAAAATCGATCTTGTTGATGCGATGGTTGCCGCCGCAGATGACAAGTACACTGACGAGCAGGTCCGACATATCGAGGAAAACGCCTGTCCGACCTGCGGGTCGTGCTCGGGGATGTTCACCGCCAACTCGATGAACTGTCTGGCCGAAGCGCTGGGTCTGGCGCTGCCGGGCAACGGTTCGACGCTGGCCACGCATGCCGATCGCAAGGGGCTGTTTCTGGAGGCAGGACGCAAGATCGTCGAAATCACCAAGCGCCATTACCAGGACGAGGAGAAAGGCCTGTTGCCGCGCGAAATCGCAACCTTCGAGGCGTTCGAGAACGCGATGAGCCTGGACATCGCCATGGGTGGGTCTACCAATACCGTGCTGCACCTGCTGGCAATCGCCAATGAGGGCGAGGTGGACTTCACCATGACCGACATGGACCGGCTCAGCCGACAGGTTCCCTGTTTGTGCAAGGTCGCGCCGAATATTCACAATGTTCATATGGAAGACGTGCACCGTGCGGGCGGGATCTTTTCGATTTTGGGGGAACTCAGCCGTGCAGGCCTTTTGCACAATAGCGTTCCCACCGTGCATTCCTCGACCATGGGTGAGGCGATTGCAAAATGGGACATCAAGGTGGCCAACAATCCTGAGGCCGAGCAGTTGTTCAAGGCCGCGCCCGGAGGTGTCCGCACAACGCAAGCCTTCTCGCAGGCCAACCGGTTCAAAGAGTTGGACACAGACCGGGAAAAGGGCGTGATCCGTTCCAAGGAACACGCCTTCAGTCAGGATGGCGGTCTTGCGGTTTTGTTCGGAAACATCGCTCAGGACGGCTGTATCGTGAAAACCGCTGGTGTGGATGAAAGCATCCTCAAGTTCACCGGCAAGGCCCATGTCTGCGAAAGTCAGGACGCCGCAGTGAACGATATTCTGACCGGCAAGGTCAAAGAAGGTGACGTGGTCGTGATCCGCTACGAAGGCCCGCGCGGCGGTCCGGGCATGCAGGAAATGCTCTACCCGACCTCCTACCTGAAGTCGAAGGGCCTCGGCAAAGCCTGCGCTCTCTTGACCGATGGGCGATTCTCGGGGGGCACATCGGGCCTGTCGATTGGCCATGTCTCGCCCGAGGCAGCCGAAGGCGGGACCATCGGCCTGGTGCGTCAGGGTGACAAGATCGAAATCGACATCCCAAACCGCTCGATCCATCTGGCCGTCACGGATGAAGAACTTGCCCAACGCCGAAAACAGCAAGATGCTGCAGGCTGGCGTCCCGCAGAGCCGCGCAAGCGCAAGGTGTCAACCGCGCTGAAGGCCTATGCCAAACTGGCCACCAGCGCGGCAAAAGGGGCCGTTCGTCAGCTTTGAACGCCAAGTAAAAACAATCGATCCGCCCAATTGGCGGATCGTCCTGTTTCACGAATGTGATTTCGAAAATCGATGACCTGTGCCAACCGGTTTTGTGAACTGGTGGAGTGTCATCATTGGCATTCCGCACGGGAGGCGTTTTGATCGACGCTTCAATCCCCCAGCTTGGCGTGCACCTCGTCCAGGTCGATCTCGCCTATTGGCAACTTGTTGGCGGGGTTCGCGAAGTCGTATTTGAACAGCTCGAAATCGCGCTTGTAGATTTCATAGACAAGATGCATCGACAGATCGTCAAAATAGTCCTCGACCGGATGGGCGCGTTTTGGGCCGTGCCCTTCGGATTCGTTGAAGCGTGGAATTTCTGCCAGATCGACCGGATGCCGGACATCGATACTGTCCAAGACACCCTGCATGCCGTCATTGAAATTCTCGGTCCAGAAAATCCGGTCGTATTTTCCGCCATTTAGAATGAAGGTGGAGATGTGTCCCGACATGGCCGACCAGTGAATGTCTGGATCCATCGGGCGTCGCCAGCGGATCGTGTCGCGTGCGAACAGCAGGAAGCGACGAAAGCTCTTGATCTGGTCGAAGTCCTGTTTGCCGTCGTCACCGCCAACTTCGATACCGTAGTTGTATATTAGTGACGGAACCAGGTTGCCACGGTACCTTTTCCCATTGCGCTGGATTCCGCAAATCTTGTCGAAGAACGAGCTGAGAATCCGCGTATATGGGTTGCGTACGCAGGTGAAAGCAAAAGAACTGTGAGATTTCACATTGCGGCTGATCGGCTCCTGGCTATGGTCGAAGGCCCATTTATGCAAGCCGTCCTGAGCATCATGGATGTCGCCGTCGAAAAACCTGCCGTGATCCGAATAATACATGATCTGGCCGATGGTCGAGCAGGCGCATTTCGGCACCACGCGATACACCATGCTTTCACTTTCCGTCATCCAAGTGCCGGGAAATCCCATCTGCCGTGCCTCCAATACCTGCTTCGTTTCAATTCAATCGGCAGGCGTTATGTTCAAAAAAGCAAAAATACCGAGTTTATTCAATCGCTCGTTCGCATTATCAGGGTGTTCCAAGAGCAGCAATAAGGCACATCGTCCAAAGAAATGGCTAGAATTGCGTATATCCTTTTGTGCCACAAGGACCCCGAGGCGATCATTGCCCAGTCAGAGCAACTGACGGCGGCGGGCGACTATATCGCGATTCATTTCGATGCCAGGGCGGGAAGCGCGGAATTCGAACGTATTCGGTCTGCCCTGTCACCCAATCCGAACGTGACGTTTGCCCGTAAACGCATCAAATGCGGTTGGGGCGAATGGTCCTTGGTGCAAGCTTCGCTTTACGCTGTCGAGGCCGCCGTCGAGGCATTTCCGCATGCCAGCCATTTCTATATGCTGTCTGGGGACTGCATGGCGATAAAGACGGCTGAATACGCGCATGGTTTTCTGGATGCTAACGACAAGGATTTCATTGAAAGCTTTGATTTTTTTGAAAGCGACTGGATCAAAACCGGAATGAAGGAAGAACGGCTGATATATCGCCATTTCTTCAACGAACGGTCGCAGGCGTGGTGGTTTTACAGGTCGTATGAACTGCAGAAATCACTTGGGCTGTCGCGGGACATACCCTCGGATATTCAGATCATGATCGGCAGCCAGTGGTGGTGCCTGCGCCGTCAGACCATCGAGAAAATCTTGGAAGTCACCCGCGTAAGGCGCGACGTGATGCGGTTCTTCAGAACCACATGGATACCCGACGAGACTTTCTTCCAGACGCTCGTGCGCCATCTCATTCCCCGAACCGAAATCGAAAGCAGAACGCTCACATTTCTGATGTTTTCGGATTATGGCATGCCGGTTACATTCTACAATGATCACTACGATCTGTTGCTGTGCCAGGACTTCCTATTCGCCCGCAAGATCAGCGCCGAAGCTTTGGAGCTCAAGAAAAGGTTGGGGCAGCTTTATGCGGCGACGGGTGTGACGTTTCAGATATCGAACGAAGGGGGCAATCTATACAGCTACCTGACCAGCCGGGGACGGATTGGGCGGCGGTTCGGTCAGCGATTCTGGGAGACGGAAAGCACTCTGGGGCGGGATCGGGAACTGATAATCCTGATCTGCAAGAAGTGGCATGTCGCCAAACGCCTGCTAGACCAGATATCTAGTCACACCAACTTTCCGGTGGTCGAGTATCTGTTCAACGAGGAAGACACTCTCCTGCCGGATCTTGGTGGTATTGAATCGGCTTTGTACAAGCGCAGCCGCCATTGTCGCGCGTTGCTGCGGATGTTGTTCGATTACTTCGAATCCAACTGTCTCGTGATCTGCCTGGACCCTGCGAATCTGGATCTTATCGAGGATTTTTGCTCTGACCGCTCGGTGACCCGCCTCCTGGAAATCGAGTGTGAATACACCGACGAATATCTCGTGGGCCATGCCCATCGCGTCGGATTGGCCGGAGAGCATACACCGCCAGCACATCTGGACCGACTTTTGCCCACGATCCGAAACGACATCGCTCATGAGGCCGATTGTATTCGCGATGCCGGGTTTCAAAACTACAGCAGGATTGGCGAAACATACCCGAAAGAAGAGAACGCAAAAAAACTGGCCGAGGTTCTGCGGATTCCACAAGAACTGGCGCTAGAAATATTGTCGGTAGATTATCTGTTTTCCGATTGAGGGCGGTTCTGCCGGCTTACTTGGACTTCCAGCTGTCCAACCAACG
>NZ_JBXWSF010000044.1:0-32825 GCF_059613285.1 Ruegeria sp. BHSB058
CATTGCACAGCCAGTTCACCGTGCCCTCGGCATCGCACGGGGTACGACCGGGGCAAAGATGCGTCTCGATCACCCGTTCCGTCAGGTCATAACGCTTTTGAAACCCTTCACGTCCCACAACCGTCAAAGCGCCAGAGCGCCACAGGTATTCCAGTGCAGTCTTGGACGGGTGCCAGTCCCACCATCCGCCCGAGCCCTTCTTTTCATCCGTGCCCACGTCGGAAGATCCGACCGGGCCATGCTCGCGGATGTGATTCAGAACCGACTGGAACCTCTGTTCAAACCCGTCGCGGCGCCAGTTCTTCCAACGCGCCCGCAGCAGCTCGGCATCGCGCTCGAACCGCAAGTGCCAGTGTGGATAGAAGGTCATCGGGATGACAGCGGCATCATGCGTCCAGTGCTCGAACAAAGCCCGGTCACGCTCATAGAGCCGCTTGAGGTTGTCCGTTCGGTACGCCGACCGGCGCGCGAACAGGATCATGTCATGTGCCCGCGCCACCGTGTTGATGCTGTCCAGTTGGACAAAGCCCAAGCGCTGGATCAATTCCAGCAACGACGCTCCCTTGGTCGGGCCGCTTGGCTGTTCCAGCAATGCATGCCGGTCCAGAAACAGTGCCCGGGCAGCGCGATTATCCAGCCGTTGCAGCGCCACGAACTCAGCGCCGCTTCAACGTGTCCCCATAGCTGATCTTGGGGGTCAGCGTGACGCGCGTTTCAATGTCGGTGTCCGGGTTTTCCAACCGCGCCGCGATGATCTCGGCCGCCTTGCGCCCGATTTCCAGCCGACAGGCATCCATAGTCGCCAGCCTGCGCGGCAGGCCCTGCAACAGCTCGACATTGTTGAAGCCCGCCAGCCCGATCTGACCGGGCACCTCGATGCCCTGATCCAGCAGGTACAGCAACCCACCCGCGCCGATCATGTCGTTGGAATAATAAAGAAAATCAAGCTCGGGTGATCGCTCCAGCATGGTTTGCGTCATCTCACGCCCCTTGGCCAGTGCCGAACCGCCGGAATAGAACTCGCGATCCTCTATCTCGACCCCGTTCTTGCCCAAGACCTCGGTAAACCCTTCGAAACGCTTTCTGGCCCGGTGATCCAGCGGCATCTTGGTGCCCATGAAGCCGATATGTTCATAGCCCGCTTTCAGGATCGCCTGCGCCATCTCGCGCCCGGCGCGGCGGTGCGAAATGCCGACCATCGCATCCACCGGCTTACCGTCAACATCCATGATTTCGATCACCGGAATCCCGGCGGAATCAAGCATGGCGCGGGCGGCTTCCGTATGCTCCAGCCCGGCGATGATCACACCCGAGGGCCGCCACGAGAGCATCTCGTACAGCACCTTCTCTTCCTTTTCGGGCAGATAATCGGTGACGCCCACCACCGGTTGCAATTCGGTATCTTCCAGTACCTGGTTGATGCCGGTCAGAACCTCGGGAAAGACCATGTTGGACAGCGACGGGATGATCACCGCCACCAGATTCACCCGGTTCGAGGCCAGCGCGCCGGCAATCTTGTTCGGGACATACCCAAGTTCTTTCGCTGCGGCCAGGACACGCGTGCGCGTGGCATCCGATACATCCCCCCGATTCCGCAACACCCGGCTGACGGTCATTTCGGACACGCCGGAGGCTTCCGAGACATCACGAAGGGTGAGCGGGCGTTTTGTTTCTGTAGTCACCTGGATACCTGCGCTGTTTGTTTTGCCCGATGGTAGCGCGAACGAATAGATTTGTACAACTGTCCTCAAAGGCCATGACAAGCTGAACAAAGGCGGTTACAGAGGGGCGGCGTGGCCCCGTGGCTCAACTGGATAGAGCAGCCCCCTCCTAAGGGGCAGGTTGCAGGTTCGAATCCTGCCGGGGTCGCCAAAACCACCTGAAAAATATGGCTTATTTACAGGACGTTGTGCGGAAGACTGCAAAAAGTCCCGTCAGCTTTCGGGCCGTAATCGACTGAAACGGCCGATTTCTCGTACAAAACCTGTACAAAATTCGCACGTTTGTGCGTATTTCGGGGGCCAATCATGAGCCGCCATAGCTTTGATCCCGAAATCGCGGGACGTGTTGGCCTGAACGCGGCGGTGATTTTCCAGAACATCACCTTCTGGATCGAGAAGAACCAAGCCAATCGCCGCAACCTTCGAGACGGGCGGTATTGGACTTACAATTCGATCTCGGCCTTTAGTGAGTTGTTCCCCTATCTGAGCGAAAAGCAGATCCGAACAGCGCTCGAAAAGCTGGTCAGCGCAGAGCTGATCATCAAGGGCAATTTCAGCGATGATCGTTATGATCGGACCTGTTGGTATGCCTTGGGCAACTCCATTTGCCCAAATGGGCAAATCGATCTGACCGAAAGGGAAAATGATGCATTTGCCCCTGAGGGCAAGCCATCTGCCCCTGAGGGCAAATCCTATAAGAACAGATATAAACCATATCAAAAACCAAATCCTTCGCACGCGAAGGTAGCGGTGGAGGATGAGATTTCAGAAAAGATTTTGTCCGCCTACCCCGAGGATCGCGTTCGCGGCAAAGCGGTTTGTAACTCGCAAATCCGCCAAGCGCTGGCCGACGGAGTGGACGCCAAAGACCTCGAGGACGCCGTGCGGACCTATGCGACCGAGAGCGAAGGCTTCACCCGCTCCAAGGTGTGCTTCTCCGACAATTGGTTCTCCTCTGGCCGTTGGTTGAAATACCTTCAGGAGGTTGAGGAGGCGCGAGAAGCGGGCAAAGCCAAAGAGGCTGAATTGCTGAAAGGTTTGGCCGATTGGGTCACGGACAAGCATCCCCTTTGCCGCCACATAACACCCGGCCAAGTGACCGCTTTGCTAGCCGCGAACCTAGTCAGCTCAGCTGAAATCGAAGCGGCGGGGCTTAGCGCATGAGTGCGATCGATCTCCACAAAGAGCAGAGAGCAAGGTTACCCACCGATTACATCGGCGGGACTTGTGAGGGGCGGCCAGCCTCCCCTTCAAACCCCAACCAAACGCACGCAAGCGGCGTCAAAGAGGGCCTTTCCGAGAGCGTGATCTTTCGATGCACCCCGTCGGAAAAGGCCGCGCTTGTGGCCAAGGCGCGCGCCGCTGGCCTGCCCAATGCCACGCTGATGCGCGAGGCATTGGGGCTGACCGAGGCACGTCGGCGCAAGCCCGTCCCCCGAGTTGACCCGAAGCTGACCTTTGCGATTGCCCGCGTCGGCGGCAACCTCAATCAGCTCTCCCGCTGGATCAACGGCGCGGTCAAATCCGGCCGCGCGAGCCAGATCGATGCGCTCAAGGTCGCGACGCAGCTTGTGGCCATCGAGCGGCAATTGGCGCAGATCGTGGCGGCACACACGGGCGGTGGCGAATGATCATGTCGTTCTTCTCCACCGGTACGGGAGGCGGTGCAGCCCCCATCGACTACCTGACCGCGCGCGAAGTTCTGGCCTATGACGAGAACCGCAATCTGATCCGTGATGACAACGGCCAGCCGCAAACCAAGATCCGCGACCCGCTGCCCGAGGTGCTGCACGGCAATCCTGATCAGACCCGCGACCTTATCGATGCGAGCCCCAACAAATGGAGCTACACGGCAGGTGTGATCAGCTTTGCCGACAGCGACGATCCCAGTCCCGCCGCCCAGCAAGAGGCCATTGAGCTATTTGAGGCTCTGGCCTTTGCTGGGCTGGACAGGGATCAATACGATTGTCTCTGGGTGCGCCACTCGCATGAAGGCAATGTCGAGCTGCACTTCTGCACGCCACGCCTTGAGCTGAGCACGGGCAAGGCGTTGAACATCGCACCGCCAGGCCATGAAAACGCCTTTTCCAGCCTGCGTGATTTGATGAACAAGACGCACGGTTGGGCAGACCCTTTGGAGCCAGATCGCGCTCGCGAAGTGAGGGCGACGATTGAAGCGCCGACGCGCGCGCAAGGTCGCGAAGCGCTGCACGATTGCATCCTCGATCAGATCAGCGTCGGCACCATCACCGACCGCGCCAGCATGATCGATGCTTTGGCCGATGCAGGCTTTGATATCCCCCGTGCCAGCAAGAATTACATCACCGCCAAAGACCCCGACACCGGCGAGCGCTGGCGTTTGAAAGGAGAGATTTTCCATGACGACTGGCAAGCCGAACCGCCTCGCCGAGAAATTGAACGCGGACCTGGAGACAGTACGCAGCGACCACGCCGCCTTGATGGCATCTCAACTGGAGAGCTTCAGGAGCGATTTCAGCAGCATTGCGACCAGCGCGCTGCATACAATCGAGACCGATATCAGGTTCTTTCTGAGCGACAGCAGGAGCGAGTTGGAGAGGCGGAGCGAGACGATCAGGCGCTGGTTGACGATCTCACCCTGGGTGATCGTGGTGATGGTCTCATCCTGGATCGCGACAGTGCTGATTGCGAGTTGGTTTTGGACGGGCTTGATCACGCGCTCGGAGATGACGAGGCTTGGCCTGACACGGATCGAACAGGCTGGGCAGACATGGGTGACGCTGGACCCCGACCGGACCGAATTGAAGACCTGCACCATGGCCGGGACGCCGGTCATCTGTATCGAGATCAAGGAACCCTAGATGACACAGACCCTGACAGCATTGGAACGCGAATTGCTCGCATCCGTCGAGCGGTTGGTGACGGCCTGCGAGAGTTCAGCCAAGGAATTGCACGCCTTGGAGAAGCGCTCGACCAGCAGGATCGAAAGCAAGGTGAATGGCTTGGCGCATTGCGTGGCGCTATTGATGAAATCACATCTCACGTCCGTCACCACATTGGCCGACTTGCTGCGCGAGGAGCAGAATTACGCGACGCTGCAGGCGGGGTTAGAGACCAGCTGGAAACTAGCGAAAGACGCCGAGAAGCGACTGAAAGAGAGTTAGACGCGAGAGATAGCCACCGCAGCGCCGGACATTCGCTTTGATCTAACTGCAAATGTTGGCGTGGTTCGAGGGTCTGCAGTGGGAATCTTAGATTCGTTCTGCAGCAATCCACCACACGTCTGCGATTTCTTTGCTGGGTGCGTAGCGGATAAACCGGAACTTCATGTAGAATGCAGCGAAGAGCTCGAAAGAGCCCATTTCGAAAGATGCTGCGCGATGCTTAAACTTCAGCAAAGCCAGAAAGAACAGCCATTCGAGTTCGCGGCAGCGCCGACGACACCCGCAAAGTCAGCCAGCGCCAAGTAAACCGGAAAAAGTTGAGTTTATGCAATCTATAAAAGCCTTGCCAAAGTAAATCTCACCGGGGTCAACTTTTTTTCTGCGCAGGCTCGATACATTGATCAGAATTACAGACGCAGGCTTTATTTGAGGTGCAGGAGAAACAGGTTAAACAGTTCCGCCTGCGACGATATCTGAAGCTTGCTGTAGATGTTACGGCGATGCGTTTTGACCGTGGGCATGGAAATGCCCAGATTGAGCGAGATGGAATTGCTGCTGTGGCCAATCAGTATGAGCTGCGCAATCTCGCGCTCACGCGCCGTCAAAACATCACCACCAAAATCGTGGAATCGTTCCTCTTGTCCTGAAGCCGTGGTTTTTGCATCGAGACTGCCGGGGTTGATCGCAAATTGGCGCAGCAGAATAGCATTGAGAATTGGAAACAGACGCTCTAGCGAAGCTTTGCAATCCTTGGTTTGCTGGCTGCCAAGCGGAGTCATAATGCTGATATCGAGCATTGTTTTGTTGGGCAGGCTGACGAGAACGATCACTTCGGCCATGTTCTTGGGCCAGCCCGGAGTGCGGTAACCGATGGGTTCGCTGTCCTCGATATGGACATCGACATCATGCACGTCGATGAAGGGTCGGTTATCATTCTGAATGAAATCCGAAATCATGTAGACCCCGGCCTGCCGCCCCATCCGGTATGCCCGATAGGCCGGATTGATGACGTAGGTATATGTCAGGTAATTCTTGAGGCCGCGTTCGTAACTGGTGGGACATGGCCGGCTTGCCAGAAGCGCCGGTGCCAGCTTTTCCCGGTAGAGAAAGATGTGAAAGTGGTCATGGCCCAATTGCGTATCCAGGAGCGCAGCCAGATCTGCGGCAAAGCTGTCACGGCCCACCAGCTCGATCAACGAGACAAGCATCGTATCCGTCAGTGCCGGATAGCTGTTTTGGAGCATATCATGCTTCACTAGGCAGGTTTTCCAGACATCATTCGGAGCTATTTTTCAAATACAATCGTTCTTGGATCAAGCCAAATACCGCAGTTCTCATCCTTTGGGATGATAGAACCTGCACAGTTTTCGCCAGACATTCGGACAAAACGGCAGGTTGAAAAGGCGCCGTGGGGAACAAAACGATTATGGATTTTCCGATCTCAGTGATCCGCGATCATTTCCCGTCGCTTTCGGTGACGGATGAGGGTCTGGCACGGGTCTATCTGGACAATCCGGCAGGTACGCAGGTGCCGGGAATGGTGGTCGATGCCATCGGCCACTACCTGTTGCAACAATCCAGCAATGCGGGAGGCCGGTTTCGCACGAGCATCGAAACCGACCAAGTCTGGTTGAGCGCGCATGAAGATATGGCGGCGTTCCTGGGCGCAAAATCTGCCGCCGAGATTGTTATCGGACAGAGTATGACCTGCCTGACCTTTCATATGTCGCGCAGTATTTGTCACGACTTTCAACCCGGCGACCAGATCGTGATCAGTCGGATGGAGCACGAGGGCAATGTCGGACCCTGGCTGGAAATCGCCAAAGACAAGGGGCTAGAGATTCGCTGGGTCGATTTCAACCGCGATAGCTGGCAGGTCGAGCCCGAGGACCTGGAGGCACAACTCACGGAACGCACACGTCTAGTGGCCATAAATTTTGCCAGCAATATGACCGGTGCCATCAACGATGTGAAACGACTGACGAGCATCGCAAAGGATGCGGGTGCGCTGGTCTATGTCGATGCGGTGCAGCTGGCCCCGCATCACCTGGTCGATGTTGCGGATCTGGGCTGCGATTTCCTTGCCTGCTCGTCCTACAAGTTCTTCGGTCCGCATCTGGGAATCGTCTGGGGGCGCGAAGACCTGTTGCGCGCGCTCTATCCTTACAAAGGACGATGCGTATCCGATGACAGCCCGGACCGCTTTGAGATGGGTACACCGCAATACGAATTGCTAGCAGGTCTGTCGGCCACAATCGCTTACTTTGAAAAACTGGGCCAGATCAACGGCGGCAGTGGTGACCGCCGTGCGCTGATTGCTCGGGCATATGAAGCGTCGCGAACCTATGAAGAGCCGCTGACCAACCTCCTAATCGCCGGGCTTGAGGATATCCCAGGCCTGTCGATCTATGGTATCGTCAATCCCAACCGTATCGGTGAACGCGTTCCCACGGTTTCCTTCCGGCATGACCGGCTGTCGCCCGATACGATTGCAACGGCGCTGGCCCGGGCCGGGATTCATGTGTGGCACGGTCACAACTACGCTTACGAGCCCGCCCGCGCCCTCGGACTTCCGCTGGACGAAGGAGTCGTTCGGGTGGGGATCGCGCACTACAATACCGCCGACGAGATTGACCAGACAGTGCAGCAGATTTCGCAAACCATCACAGAAGCCGGATAGAAACCGGCCATTATTTCCTGACATGGAGGAGACAAAAATGAAACTTGCTATCAAACTTCTGGCTGTCGCGGCAGCCGTATTCGCCATTGGCGCACCTGCCTCGGCGGAAAAACTGCGGGTTGGTATGGAATGCACCTACGTGCCGTTCAACTACCGCACGGAATCGGGCGAGTTGGCCGGTTACGACGTGGATGTGGCCAACGGTGTTGCCGAGATCATCGGCGCCGAACTTGAATTCGTCTGTCAACAGTGGGACGGGATGATCCCTGCGCTGCTCGCCAACAAGTTCGATCTGATCGTGGCCTCGATGTCGATCACGGAAAGCCGCCTTGAAAAGATCGATTTTTCCAGCCCTTACCGCGACAGCGTCGGTCGGATCGTCGGTAAATCGGGGATGGACGTCAGCCTGTTCGACGACGCGGGTAATCCGATCCCAGAAAACTTCGCCGGTCTGCGGATCGGGCTGGAGCGCGCGTCGACCTATGAAAGTTGGTTCAACGCCAAGCTGCCCGATGCCGAGGTGGTGCTCTATGACGGGGCCGAGCCGATGTATCTGGATCTGGTCAATGGCCGGGTCGATGCGATCATGACTAACCCGATGAAGGCACATCTGCGGTTCCTGACCCAGGAAGAGGGCAGCGGGTTTGAATTCGTCAGCCCGGCGATCAGCGAGGTCGAGTTTTTCGGTATCGGTGTGGGTATCGGCCTGCGTCAGGGTCAGCCCGAGCTGAAAGAGCGTCTGAACGGTGCGATCAAGCAGCTGATTAATGATGGCAAGCTGACTGAATACGCGCTGAAGTACTTCCCCTTCCCAATCCATAACGAGGAATGGGGCGACAGCTGATCTTCTTCCTGATGCGGTGGCGTGTTTCCGGATGCGCCGCCGCGTTGGGCCTAAGTAACTGGCACCTGCCAAACAGATAATCGAAGGGGCGTAGTGTGGAAGTCTTGGCCGGATGGTGGGATGACTTCTTTTGGGGGTCGGTTGTCGTTCTGCAGGTGTTTCTGGCATCACTTGTCCTGATGATCCTCTTTGGCCTGATCGGTGCGGCGGCAAAGTTGTCGAACAATCGTATCGCCCAGAAACTGGCAGGCGCTTACACAGTTATTTTCCGCGGAACGCCGGAAATCCTGGTGATCCTGCTGCTCTATTTCGGGTCGGCCATTACCCTGACCGCGATCGCTCAGTTATTCGACCCCGAGATCAAGTTCCTGGATGTGCCGCCGTTTTGGGCTGGAACCATCGCCATCGCCTTGATCGTCGGCTCCTACGCGACCGAGACGTTTCGTGGTGCATTTCTCGGCGTGAAGCCCGGTAGCATCGAGGCCGCGCGTGCGCTGGGCATGTCGAACCTACAAACCTTCATCTACATCCGCATCCCCGAGATGTGGCGGCTGGCGCTTCCCGCCTTCGGCAACCACATGCTGTCATTGATCAAGGACACGGCGCTTATTTCGATCATCGGTCTGAATGAGACACTGTTCGTCGCCAAACAGGCCATCGGCTCAACTGGCAAGCCTTTCACCATGTATATCGTGGTCGGCCTCATCTACCTCGGCTTTTCCACGGTAATCACATTGACGGTCATGGGGCTTGAACGCTTTGGCCAACGCACAACGAGGGCGTCATGAGTTTTGATCTGTCACTCATTACCGAGTCGCTGCCAAAGATGCTGATGGGCATTGGCCTGACATTTCAGCTAATGATCCTGTCGGGTTTCCTTGGCCTTTTGCTTGCAATCGTGCTGATGCTGATGCGCATCAGCGGGAAATGGTATCTGTCCTGGCCCGCACAGGTCTATATCTACGTCTTTCGCGGCACCCCGATTCTGGTGCAGATATTCATCGTCTATTACGGGTTTCCACAGCTGGAATTTATCCGCGAGAGCATCTTGTGGCCCATCTTCCGCGACCCGTTCGGTTGTGCCATCGTGGCGCTCACCCTGAACACCGGCGCCTATGTGTCGGAAATCCTGCGTGGCGGTGTGCTCGGGGTGGACCGGGGTGTGCTAGAGGCCGGAGAGGCCCTTGGCCTGTCAAAACCGCAGCGTTTCATCTATCTGACCGCACCCATTGCCACGCGTCTTGCTTTGCCCGCATACGGAAATGACATCATCAGCCTGCTGAAATCGACGGCTCTGGCCAGCACCATCACCTTGATGGACATGACCGGTATCGCGCGGACCATCGTGGCACAGACCTATGCGCCCTATGAAATATTTATCTCGCTCGCCATCATCTACATGATCCTGACATTCTTCATACAGAGGCTGCTGGGACAGATTGAGCGATACATTGGCCGCTACGCCGTGAGGGAGGGCTGACATGACATCTTCTGCACCATTGATTCAAATGCAAGGGGTGGGCAAGCATTTCGGCACCTTCCAGGCGCTGAAGGATATTAACCTCAACGTCACAAAAGGCGAACGGATCGTGGTGTGCGGGCCATCCGGGTCCGGCAAGTCCACCATGATCCGCTGCATCAACCGGCTGGAGAAACACGACGAAGGCACAATCATTATCGACGGGATTGAACTTACCGATGACCTCAAGGACCTCAATGCCGTGCGCCGAGAGGTCGGCATGGTATTCCAAAGCTTTAACCTGTTTCCACATATGACCATTCTGAACAACCTGATGTTGGCGCAAAAGCTGGTGCGCAAAACCCCGAAATCGCAGGCTCGCGAGGTGGCGATGAAGTACCTCGAACGCGTCAAGATACCCGAGCAGGCCAACAAGTACCCGATCCAGCTTTCCGGCGGGCAGCAACAGCGCGTCGCCATCGCTCGGGCGTTGTGTATGAAACCCGAGGTCATGTTGTTTGACGAACCCACCTCGGCGCTTGACCCGGAAATGATCAACGAGGTGCTCGAAGTGATGGTCGATCTGGCTCAGGACGGCATGACTATGATCTGTGTTACCCACGAAATGGGTTTCGCCCGCTCGGTCGCGGATCGGGTGATTTTCATGGATGCGGGTGAGATCGTCGAGGAAGCCAAGCCGGAAGAGTTTTTCAACGCCCCGAGGAGTGAGCGCACCAAGCTTTTCCTCAGTCAAATTCTTAAGCATTAGAGGCACGCCGTGACAACCGACCTTCCTCCCCATGCGGAGTTCTTGCCCTTTGCCGAAACACTGGCTGATCGCAGTCGATCCATGTTGCTGGAGGCGAGTCGGCTTGAACCGGATGTCGAGATCAAAGCGGATGCGTCTTTTGTGACTGCGACCGACAAGGCGGTCGAGGCCACCTTGCGCGAGATGATCGCCGATGCATTCCCCGATCATGGCATCCTGGGGGAGGAGTTCGAGAACACCAATACCGATGCCGAGTTTGTCTGGGTGCTGGATCCGATTGACGGCACCGCTGCCTTTGTCGCGGGCATTCCGGTATACGGCTCGCTCATCGCGCTGGCCTGGCAGGGCGCGCCTTATCTGGGCGTGATCGAGCATCCCATGACGAATGAACGCTGGGTCGGCGTTGCAGGTGAATTCGCACTTTTCAACGGCTCTCCGGTTCGCACACGTTCTTGCCCGTCGATGGGTGTGGCCTTTGCGACCTGTAGCAACCGAGATTTCATGAGCACATCGCAGCAGGAGAAGTTCGACCGCGTCCGCGGGCGCGTGCAGTATGTGCAATATGGCGGCTCCTGCTATTCCTACGGGGTTCTCGCCTCAGGGCGGACCGACCTTGCTCTGGATGGCGGTCTCGATGCCTTCGATATCTATGCCCCGGCAGCGGTCATTACAGGCGCGGGCGGATTTGTGACCGACTGGGAGGGAGAAGCGCTTTCGTTTGATATGCAAGGGACAGTTCTGGCGGCGGGGGACAAAGCGCGGCTGGAAGAAACCATTGCGATCATGCAGAGCTGACCCGGACCTGACGGAGGATATTTCTATGCAACATTCAACCTTACCGGTGATCCTCGACAGTGCCTCAGTTGACGCGCTGCTGCCGCAACTGAATGTTCAAGCCGAGCTGAGAGAGATGTTCAGGGCCCTCAGCGGTGGTAAGGCCGTACAACCTGTACAAACTGTAACGGAGTTTCCCGGCAAGGATGGCGATTTCATCATTTACCTCGGCGCGATCGAGGCAATGGGGGTCTTCGGGGCCAAGCTTTCACCCTATATCGTAACCGATGCCGCTCCGATCATTACCGCCTGGACGGCTCTGATGAGCATGGAGTCCGGCCAGCCATTGGTGTGGTGTGATGCTGGCCGTCTGACCACTGAACGCACCGCAGGTACAACCGCAATCGCTGTGGACTATCTGGCACCTGAAGACGCGAGAAATCTGGCGATCATCGGCAGCGGTCCGGTTGCCAAAGCTCATCTGCGGCATGTTCTGGGGCTGCGGAGCTGGGCAAGTATCAGCGTCTACTCACCTACACTGGCCAGCAACTACGACAAACAGGCACAGTGGCACGGCCTCTCGGATAGTATCTCTATTGCGTCGGATGCGAATAGCTGCATCGCGGGTGCGGATGTGGTGATGCTCTGCACCTCGTCCGGCATTCCGGTGATTGATCCTGCGCATATCGGCCAACCTGCCCTGATCACTTCGATCAGCACCAACGCCCCCAACGCGCATGAGGTGCCGCCCGAATTCCTGACCGGCGCCGATGTCTATTGTGACTATGCGCCCACCACACCTGGTGCCGCTGCCGAGATGCGTATGGCCGAGGCAGAACACGGCTGGTCGTCTGCACAGGTGAAGGGCGATCTGGCGATGCTAGCCTGTAACAAGGCTCCGTTGCCCGCTTATCACAGACCGGTCTATTTCCGTTCTGTCGGGTTGGGGTTGGAAGACATCGCCATGGCTTGCGGAATCTGGAAATTGTCACAGGCGCAACAGGGCTGAGTGATCGGGAGACACGGGATGAAGATCAAACCATTCGGCGTTGAAATCTGGATGAACGAGTTTGAAAATCATTGTAAATTCAATCTCGCAGAAACCTGCGTGGCCTCACTGACGATCGAAGAATTGCTGGAGATGTCGGGCAAAAACTCCGATGTGCTGGACGATCTGAAGCAGATGAAGATGACGTATGGAGCGATTGAAGGTTCGGACCGGCTGCGTGATGCCATCTGCACGCTCTACCAGCATCAGGAACGCCACAATGTTGTGGTCACCCACGGGGCAATCGGGGCCAATGCGCTTGTGCATGAAACCCTGGTCGAGCCGGGGGATCACGTGATTTCGGTCCGGCCCACCTATCAGCAACATTACTCCATCCCTGAAAGCTATGGCGCCACAGTCGATATTCTGCACCTGCGGCCGGAAAACGGGTTTCTGCCAGATTTGGAGGAGTTTGCCACTTTGATCCGGCCTGCGACCAAACTGATCGCGATCAACAATCCCAACAACCCCACCGGATCGCTGATGGATGCAGGCTATCTGACAAAATTCTGCGACATAGCACGCCAATCACAGGCCTGGATCCTCTGCGACGAGGTCTATCGCGGCACGGGGCAGGATGGCGACGGGTTCGGCCCGGCCATCGCCGATCTCTATGAACGCGGAATCAGTGTTGCTGGCATGTCCAAAACGTTTTCTCTGGCCGGGCTCAGGTTGGGCTGGATCGTGGCTCCTACGGAGGTGATCGAGGCCGTGTCGATTCACCGTGATTACAACACCATCAGTGTCGGTATGCTGGATGATTACTTCGCCGCCCTTGCACTTGAAAACAAGGCGCGAATTCTGGAGCGCAGCCACCGGATCACACGGGGAAACCTGCAAATCCTGGATGCTTGGGTGCGGAACGAGCCCCTGATCAGCTATGTCAAACCCAAGGCCGGCACTACGGCACTGCTGAAATATGATTTCGATATGCCCTCGCGCGAATTCTGTGTTCGTCTGCTGGAAGAGACCGGCGTGATGTTCACGCCCGGCTCGGTTCTGCACATGGAGGGCTGGCTGCGCATCGGCTATGCCAATGATCCGGCGATCCTGAACACCGGTTTGGAAAAGGTCAGCACGTTCCTCTCGCAACTCAAAAAGGACGGTGTACCCGCTGCTGCACCGGTGATCGCATGAGCGACCGCATGCTCCAATCCGCCGCACGCTCGGTTCGGGCGCGGCGGCGCATCGCAGATCTGATTTACCAGACCCCGGTGCCACCTGCGCAGGTGCTGAGTGCGAAAACGGGATGTGATCTGCATTTCAAGGCCGAGAATTTTCAACTGACCGGATCGTTTAAAATGCGTGGGGCCGCCAGCAAGATGACGGCGCTCGATCCGGGGCAGAAGCTGATCACCGCCTCTTCGGGAAATCACGGCATTGCATCGTCACGCGCGGCGTCGCTGACCGGGCAGGACCTGACCGTGGTGCTGCCGGAAACCGTGGCCGCCGCGAAACTCGAAAAAATCCGCGCCTTCGGGGTTGAAGTAATTCAGCATGGGGCGGAATCCGGCCTAGCCGAGGCGCATGCTCAAAGCCTCGCGGCCTCGGGCGGCTACAGCTATGTTTCGCCGTATAACGATCATGACGTGATTGCCGGGCAGGGAACAATCGGGCTGGAGCTGCTCGAACAGCTCGAACGGATCGACAACATTTTCATCTCGATGGGAGGTGGCGGTCTGATCAGCGGCATCGGATCGGTGCTGAAGAGCTTTGGCGGGCAAACACGGGTGATAGGCGTGTCGGCACAGAACTCGGCGGCACTGGCCGCGTCGATGCAAGCAGGCAGGGTTGTGGAGACCGAACATCTCGACACCTTAGCAGACGGGGTCGCCGGTGGCATGGATGAGGACAGCCTGACCCTGCCGCTGGCATTGGATGTTGTCGATCGGGTCGTTACCTGTGGCGAGGGTGAAATCGCTGCCGCGCTAAGATCACTGGCGGTGGATGAAAACATGCTGGTCGAAGGGGCTGCTGCACTCGCGCTTGCGGGGTTCCTTCAGATCTCGGATGAGTTGCGTGGACAGACCAATGTTGTCTTGCTTTGCGGCGCCAATTTCGACTGGTCGAAAATTAGCAGTCACATCAAGAGTGGAGCTTTTTGATACAGCCGCGCTGTCGGAAATTCGCTTTGCGGCGTAGGCATTGTTCCATTGTCAACAAACGGAACGAAAGCAGTCTTTCACTCGGTCTTTGTGAATGGCCGGTTTGTCCCGCGTTGCAGACCTTGATGTGGCGTGCGGCGAAGGTCCGCTGAGCGGGACTTTGCTGCCACTGTGTCCAACGCAGCGAAAGACTGCAAACGGATGCATTGGGGCCATTTGGCTCAGTTGTACATAGCCCGCTCAACAGCGGGCATTATCTGGTCTGAGCTACTCGTGTTTGGCGCTTTTCATCCACAACTCCGAGAAGCAAGACCCCTGCGCCCGCGAGCACCAGCGCCGCCCTGGCACAGAATAAGGTGGCGTTGGCCGCATCGTGATCTCCGGGTTTCGGTAGTTCTGCATCACACTGCACCGGCACGTCACGGACTTTTCCCGAATGGTTCGGCCGCAGCGCCGAAGGATGTCATCGCTCCTGGTAGCCCAGGCTAAGCAGGGCGTCGTGCAGTTTCCCGCGTGTTTCTTCATCCCGGAACGGAAATGCCGTGAAAAACATGGCTGCCGAGGCTTCTGGGCGGGCGGCCAGGCTTTGATCGCGCCAGTAGGCTGCCTTGTCGTGCTGCCCGGCGATCTGACAGGACGCTGCGGAAATCGCCTTGATCAGGAAATGCGCCCCGGGTTTTCTGGCGCCCTGCTCGGCCCAATCGGCTGCCTGGTCAAACTCGCCGGTATGCAGATAGGCAAGACCCTTGGCCGAAAGCATTGCATAGAGGAACGGATCGATCGGGCTGAGGTCGACGGCGCGCGACACATGCTCCAGCGCGGCCGTTCCGTCGCCGGCCATGACCTCGGCCCAGCCTCGCGAATAGAGGCCGTGCGCGAAATTGGGGCTGAGGGCGGTGGCCTGTTCGAGCCATCCCAACCCCGCCTGCGGGCTTCCCTCAAGCCAGTAGGACCGCCCCAGATTATAGTTGATGAAGGGATCCAGCGGGTCGAGTTCCATGCCGCGCAGCGCATGGTTGCGCGCGGCTTCGATGGCAATGCCCCGGTCGCCTTCGTAACGCAGGAAGGCCGACTGGAAACTGGTGAAGGACAGGGCGCCGTGGACCCTGGCGAAACCCGGATCCAGGTCCAGCGCCCGGCGGAAATACCCGTCGGCCAGGGCGTTGTCCGCCTTGTTGAACCGATACATGTGCTGCAGGCCAGTGTGGTAGAACGCCCAGGCATCGAGCGAGTCCGGGTTTCTCATCCGCGCAAGCTGAGCTTCGTGCTGGGGAATATGCCGTTCCAGCGCCGAGATGACATGGGCGATGATCCGCTCACGCAGTTGATGCACCTCTTCGAACGGCGCGGTCAGGCGATCCGCCCACACCACCTGGGCCGTCCGCGCGTCGATCAGTTCGAGGTTCACGGCAACCAGCGGCCCGAGAAACTCGATCTCGCCGGTCAGCACATAGGATGTGCCGAGCGCGCGTCGCACCTGTTCGATATCGACATCCGGGCCGCGGAACCGGAAACTTGATCCGCGCGCAATGACCTTGAGCCAGCGCAGGCGGGTCAGCGTCGTGATCAGTTCCGCCGGCAACCCGTCGGCGATGGCCGCCCGGGTTCCCGCGTCTCCGATCACGGAAAAGGGCAGGATCGCCAATGCCGGCGCAGTGCCCTTGCGGTCGATCTCGGCAAGGGTGTCGGCCGGATCATCGGCGGTCGTGGCGATTGCGCCCGGAACCTTGATCGAAACCTTGCCGACGAACCTGAAACCACGCCCATGTACCGTCTTGATGTATTTCTGCGTTGATCCGTCATCCCCCAACGCGCGCCGCACCGATTTCACCACGGTCGAGATCGCCGAATCCGAGACGAAGCGCCCGCCCCAGACCTTTTCGACCAGTTCGTCCTTGGTGATCAGCGTGCCGGGGTTCTCGACCAGATAAAGCAGCAAGGCGAAGCTGAGAGGCTCGATGGCAACCGGCTCGGTTCCATGGCGCAATTCGCCCTGGTCGATATGCAGCCGGAAGTCATCGAACGAATATTCCAAATATCCTTACCCCGAAAATCCACACATATCCCCAAGAATAACACAGACAATGCTCAAGCTTGCAAGCTTCAAGCCGCGTATCCCGTCTTTGGCACGGCCCATCCGGCCATAGACAGGAGATCGAAATGAACACGCATGTGCAGCCAGGTCAGGCGGAACGGGAAAGCGTTCTGGTGCAATTCTGGAACGAAACCCTTGCCCCGAAATTCGTCAAATACCGCCACATCATGGAGGGCGGCCTGTCGCGCCACAGCGACGTTGTGATGCCGCTGCTGGATGTCCGCCCGGGCGACAGGGTACTGGATGTCGGTTGCGGTTTCGGCGACACCGCGATGGCGCTGGGGCGCCGGGTCGGCACGAAAGGCGCGGTTCTGGGCGTCGATTGCTGCGATGCCTTCCTTGACCTCGCCCGCAGCCGTCCCGAGCGTATGTTTCTGCCGAACGTTCGGTTCGAGAATCGCGATGCCGAAACCTATCTGGGCGATGCCGAGTATGACTATGTGTTCGCCCGGTTCGGCGCGATGTTCTTTGCCAACCCGGTGGCCGGCCTGCGCACGATGCGCAAGGCGCTCAAACCCGGCGGGCGGATGGCGCATATCGTCTGGCGCAAACGCGAAGACAACCCCTGGGTATTCGATGCCCGCGACGTGGTGCGGAAATTCCTGCCACCGCCGGGCCCGGATGCCCAGACCTGCGGCCCGGGACCGTTTTCGATGGCCGATGAGGCAACCACCCGCGCGCAGATGGAGGCCGCAGGCTTCACCGACATCGCGTTCCGCCGGATCGACGCCAAGGTCAATGTCGGCCGCGATATCGAGGATGCGGTGTGTTTCCAGCTGGCCATCGGACCGGCGGGTGAGACCTACCGCGAAGCCGGCGCCCTGGGAGAGGCCCGCCGTGCCGAGATCGTGCTGGCCCTGTCCGAGCTTTTCGAGGGCGTCATCGAACGCGAAGGCGGGCTCTGGATGGACAGTTCCTCGTGGCTCATCTCGGCCCGCGCGCCGGAAGCGAACGGCTGATCCCCCGGCAACCGCAACCCTGAACCAACTCAAACTTTGAAAGGAAATTTCCAATGAAGACCTCCAACATCCTTCTTGCCGCGGCACTCGCTGCGCTTGCGGCAAGCAACCCGGCCCAGGCTGGGGACAAAATGGCCCCCGCGCCTTACCTGCCCGAAGCGGCCGAATGGACCCCTGCTCCGCCGGTCCTGCCGGCCGGCGCCGAGATCGCCGTCCTGTCCGGCAATCCTTTTGCCGACGGCTGGTACGTGCTGCGGCTCAAGCTTCCCACCGGCTATGACGTGCCCGCGCATATCCATTCCGGCGACGAACTGATCACCGTGATTTCCGGTGAATTCAACATTGGCCATGGCAACAAGCTGGATCGCGCCGCGACCACGCTGCTCAACTCTGGCGGCTTCGTCGAGATGCCGGCGGGTCACCCCCACTTCGCCTGGACCAGCGCCGAGACGGTGCTGCAGATCCACGGCCCCGGCCCGTTCGACATCACCTACATGGATCCGGCCGACAACCCGATGAACTAGTGCATGGACCCTGTCCCGCCGCGTGCCGGACACCGGCCCGCGGCTCCCCCGAAGACCAATCACCGGCGCAATCGCGCAACCTTCTACCAAACCCAACCCTTAAAGGAACCCAAAATGAACGTTCAAACCAACATCAAAGCCGACAACGGCGTCGACACCGAAGCCCTGATGGGCGCACGCGGCGCATTCGAGCAGATGCCCGAAGCCGCGGCCTTCACCTTCCGCAGCAACTGCAAATGGATCGAGGGCACCTACAGCAGCAACAGCCTGAACGGCTATTTCGGCCTGGGCCAGGAGCATGAGCGCAAGAAGACCTATAAGATCGAGTCCGATCACCCGGAGGTCTTCCATGCCGCCGACCGTGCACCCACCCCGCCGGAAATCGTGCTGGCCGCGCTGGCAAGCTGTCTGACCGGCGGTGTCGCCTCGGTCGCGCAACATCGCGGCATCCAGCTGAAGGCGGTCAACGTCATCGTTGAGGGCGATGTCGATGTGCGCGGCATCCTGGGCATGGACGCGGATATCCGTAACGGCTTCTCGGCCATCCGCGCCACCTTCCAGATCGATGCCGATGCCTCGGCCGAGGATATCGCCGCGCTGGTCTCGCAGTCGCAGAAACGGTCGGCCGTCTTCGACATCCTGACCAACCCCACCAACGTCCACGTGTCGGTCGCCTGAGGCGACCGACCCCTGACAAGGAGCGAGCGTCATGAAACAGATCACGACCGTCATCATCGGCGCCGGGCAATCCGGGCTCGCCATGAGCAGAGAGCTTGCCGCGCGCGGTGTGGATCACGTGATCCTCGAGCGCGGCAAGATCGCCAACAGCTGGCGCACCGAACGCTGGGACAGCCTGCGCCTGCTGACCCCGAACTGGATGAACGGCCTGCCGGGGGCCCCCTATGCAGGGCGCGACCACGAAGGCTACATGTCCGTGTCCGGGTTGATCTCCCGTTTCGACGACTACGCCCGTGCGACGCAGGCACCCGTCATGACCGAGACCTCGGTGCTCGGGATCGCGCCGCACTGGAGAGGATACCGCGTTCAGACCGGTCAGGGCGCCATCGACTGCGAGAATGTCGTCGTCGCCACCGGCGCCGCGGCCCTGGCCAGCCGCCCGGGCTTTGCCTCGGACCTGCCCGGCGATGTCGCGCAATTCACGCCGCTGGACTACAAGCGGCCCGGCGACCTTCCGCCCGGCCGGGTTCTGGTCGTCGGCGCCTCGGCCTCCGGCACCCAGATCGCGCGCGAGATCCAGCTGTCGGGGCGCGAAGTCACGCTGGCCGTCGGCGAACATGTGCGCGTCCCCCGCGCCTACCGTGACGCCGACATCCTGACCTGGATGGAAATCACCGGCCGCTGGGGCGAACGCTTTGATCAGGTCCAAGACCTCGACCGCCAGCGCCGCCTGCCGTCGCTGCAACTGACCGGAGAGCCCGGCGACAACCCGCTGGACCTGAACGCGCTTCAGGACATGGGCATCGAACTGGTCGGCCGCATGGCGGGCATCCGGGACGGGGTCGCCCTGTTCTCGGGATCCCTGGCCAACCACTGCACAGCCGCCGACCTGAAGATGGACCGCCTGTTGGCCGGGTTCGACGAATGGGCCGTGGAAACCGGGCTGGAGCCCTTGATGGACCCGCCCCACCGCCTGCCGCGCACGCGCATACCCGAGGCGCCGCGCCTGTCGGTCGACCTCGCCCGCGAAGGGTTCGGGGCCGTCATCTGGGCCACCGGGTACCGCCCCGACCACAGCTGGATCGACCTGCCGGTCTTCGACCGCAAGGGCCGGATCCTGCACACGGGCGGCGTGGTTCGCCCCGGCCTCTACGTCATGGGCCTGCCGTTCCTGCGCCGCCGCAAGTCCACCTTCATCGACGGCGCGGGCGACGATGCCCGCGACCTTGCCGATCATCTTGCCGGCCATCTCGGCCAGACCATGGCTGCGTGAAAGGATGGTTCAATGCACGAACTCGAACGCACACACTACGACGCAATCATCATCGGAGCGCGCTGTGCCGGCTCTGCAACCGCGCTGCAACTGGCCCGGGCCGGAGCTCGGGTCCTGATGATCGACCGTGACCTGCCTGAAAGCGACACATTGTCGACCCATGCCCTGATGCGCCCCGCCGTTACCTTGCTGAACGACTGGGGTCTGCTGGGAAAGATCGAACAGACCGGCGCACCGCTCGTCACGGCCACCAGTTTTCACTACGGCGCGGAAAGCACACCCGTTCTCATTCGGCCTCATGGCGGGGTTCAGGGCCTTTATGCACCGCGCCGCTACGTGCTTGACCGGATCCTCGCCGACGCGGCGATCAGGGCCGGAGCCGAGTTGCATACCGGAGTGACCTTCCTCGACGCGAAAAGGGACGTTTGTGGTCGTGTTGTCGGTGCCCGGCTGGCGACCACGGATGGCAGCATCCTGGACGTTTCTGCCACGATCCTGATCGGCGCGGACGGACGCATGTCTTCCGTGGCGTGTTCGGTAGGAGCGCAAATGCAAGCCGAAGCGCCGGAGCGTACTGCCGCAATCTACGGCTACTTCCACGGCATCGAAAACCGGGGCTATCGCTGGTACTTCGGACAGCAAAGCTATGCCGGCGCCATCCCGACCAACGATGGCAATCACTGCGTGTTTGCGGCTGTCAGGCCCGAGGCGTTCAAGACCACTTTCGCCTCCGACCCGCTGGCAGGCATGGCCGGGATCATCGCTCAATGCAATGAGGAACTCGCCACCTTGCTGCGCGGACTTCCCCAGAGCGGCCGCCTGCGCCGTTATGGCGGCGCGCCGGGGCACATGCGCGACTGCGCGGGGCCCGGCTGGGCACTGGTCGGCGATGCCGGATACTTCAAGGACCCGGCGACCGCCCATGGCATCACCGACGCATTCCTCGATGCCCGCCGTCTGGCCCGCGCCCTCGCGCACACACCCGATCACCCGCTCGACTATCAGAACGAGAGAAACGCCATGAGCCACCCGCTCTTCGACGTCACCCGAAGGATTGCCGCGCTGAACTGGAGCCTTGACGAGGTCAAGGCGCTTCACCTGCAACTCAACGACTGCATGAAATCCGAGCTCCGTGAGGTAAGCCCAACGCCCGCTTTGCCAGCCATTGCCGCGTGAACGGAGAGACCAGTGAACAGTCATTTGCAGACCGAAGGAGTGAAACCGATGGAAACGTTGATCCACCCCAGTTCCATGGACGCGGACCGCGACGCAGGCATCCGGGCTGCGCAGGCCAGGGCGGTGGAGCGGATGCAAGCCGATCCCGACCTGGCACGCAGCATTACCGCGACAACCGGAGTGATCCGCGACGGCCTTGCCTGCCACATTAGCCAGGGCAAGTTCACCGCAGTCTCGGATCTCGGGCGCGGCATGGGCGGTTACGCTGCGGGCCCATCGCCAAGCTTCTATGCAAGGGCCGCCATCGCCGGCTGCGTCGCCATCGCCATCAAGATGCATGCCGCCAACGAGGGCAGGGCGTTCAGGCAGGTCGAGGTAACGGTCGAAACCGACATGTACGACCTGGCCCTGTTCGGCATCGGCAGCCAGTCTGCGGCACCGCTCCTGACCGATATCTCGATCGCGATCGACAGCGACGAAGACCCCGACGTGGTGGCCGCCATCGTCAAGACCGCGCTTGCGCGTGACCCATGGTACCTCGCGCTGCGCGACAAGCAGATGGTCGTGACCAAACTCGAGCAATTCCAAACCCGCGGGTGACCGCACTGTCCAACAAAACAGGGTCAGGTGACCCCGAAACATGGAAAAAACGATGCCGACCTGCTACTGGATCATCTTGATTGCCCTTGGATACACCTTCGGGGCGTCTTTCGCTTTCAATGAAACCCTGCGCCACGATTTCGGCGCCCTGACGATATCCGGCTTCAGGGTCGGAATCGGCGCGTTGGGCTGCTGGATCTGGCTTCTCCTGTCTGGAAAACAGGTCCTTCTTCCCCGACCCGTTCTTGCGGGCCTGTTTATTCTCGGCGCCTTCCAATACGCCATCCCCTTCGCGGTGTTCCCTTTCGCTCAGACGCAAATCGCATCTTCGGTGGCGGGGATCGTGGGCGCTCTGACACCGGTTCTGGTGGTGGTCCTGTCCCATGTCTGGCGGGGCGGCGAGCGCATGACAATGCCGAAAGCCACCGGCGTCCTGTTCGGGTTCGCCGGGGTGGCGATCCTGGTGTCCGGCGGTTCGGACAATGGTGTCTCGGACTGGCGGTTCGTCCTTTTGGCGATGATCAGCCCGCTTTGCTACGCCGTCGCGTTGAATTTCGTGTCACGTTTCAAGGAGTGTGATCTGGTTGTAGCGACCACATGGGCGATGACCGGCGGCGCTGTTTTGATTGTCCCGTTTGCTCTGGCGGTCGAAGGCGTTTCCGCCGCGGCAATCCCGGAAAACTTTGCTTCGCTGGCGGTCTTTGGCTTCGGCCTGACATCCCTGCCTTTCCTTGTGCTCTATTCCATCCTCCCGCGGATCGGTGCCACCAACGTGTCGCTCGTAACCTTCGTCGCACCGGTATCGTCGCTCTTGATCGGCGCGTGGATCTTGCACGAGCCGACCGGACCCATGCAGCTCATCGGTGTTGCGTTCATCCTCGCGGGACTGATCGTGATCGACGGTCGCGTCCCCAGGGCTCTCTGGTGGGCAAACGGTCCCGTCGTTTGCCGCGAACAGACATGAACTTCGCAATCCCAAAGCCTCTTCAAAGGAAGTCAAGACAATGACCACTCCCATCGCAGCCCTTCTTGTTTTCGCCATGTGGACCTTGCTGCTTCTGACCGCAACGGTGGGTGTCTATCGCTGGTCGCAGGTCTTTGCCGGACGGGCAACAGTGCGCGAATGGCGCGGTGACCGGCCACAAGGCGCCGATTGGTACCTGCGCGCCCTGCGGGCGCACGCGAATTGTGTGGAAAACCTGCCGGTCTTCGCGGTCTTGGTCCTTGCCGCGCATCTGACAGGCGTGTCGCACACTGCGCTGGACGTAGTGGCCGTCACCATTGTCGTTGCGCGCATTGCGCATTCGATCACCCATGTCGCCTTTGAACAGACCGAGCGGGTAGCCGTCGCCCGCTTCGCCTTCTTCCTGATACAGGTTCTGTCGATGATGGCCGCAGCGGTCATTGTTGTTTTGGGTTGATTGGGCGTTGCGCCTTGCCTGCCAAGAGGTGCACGCGATCATGCTCTGACATTTCTGTGAGCCCTTGCGCCCAGAACCGCGGACGCACAGCAGCCGGACAACGCATTTAATCGCACCAAACCACCAGTGCCGGTAGGTTTCCCGCCAACGACGGACATCCCGAACGTGTATCGCCGAAGTTACAACCGCAAAAGGCGTGGAATGATCGGATACCATCCTGCGCCATATTGATCTGCAGCCAGGCCTTCCCATTGCAACTGGCTAAAAGCTGAGCACGCCTGACCGGATATTGCCCCTTCGAATCGAGGAACTGAACAGCGGCCCACCTTCCAATCAACCCCGCTTGACCCTGGCACTCCAGCTAAACTCTAACGAGCGCGTACACATACGGATATTCAACCAGTGGCCAGTGGGTATTACGGGGAGCAGCAAATTGACGCTACATTAACCGGTTATCAGTGGAAAAGTCTTGGATACCAACGATTGGTCTGCAACCACCGGTTCCATCCGGCATGAAGCAACCGCGAGGCTGAGATCGAACGGCACCTTTTGCAACGACTCCAGACATTCATCGAAACCGCAGCGCCGGGTTAGAGTGGGCTCTGACCGGACCTCGGAAGCAGCGCAGCATCTAAGCATCCATGATCCGCCATGCCTTCAATCGCGGCCCAAAGCCGACGTTCGTACAGTTTGCAGAAACCGTCGCTTTGGCCTCGACTCGGTCATCCGAGCGTTTTGCTCAGATGACAGCTAAGCGCCGTTGAGCAGTCGTTCGGGCAAGCGAAACAGAAGTTTCAGCCTCCAACGGCCGTTTCGCGCGAAAGCAGACGCTGGTTAAAAATTCGGCTATGACCGCCACGCGGGACAGACCGGACTTTTGCTGATGCAGCTATCGCTTTTGCGCCAATCGCTCGCACCTGCAGCGGTGTCTATTGGAAAAGCCGGAAATCTACACCAGACCAGTCGTTCAATCACATCATGCGCAGCTATTCGATACTTCGCAATTCTCGCACCAGAACTCTGGGCTTTGAGCAAGACGTCGTGTGGATCAAGGTCGTGTATTTTATGCTTGCGGGAAAGAGTGCTGTGATACGCGCTTGTTCTTAGAGATATCGCAGTCTGCTTCAAACTTCCAAAGCCACAAGAAAGGTTGCAATAGATTGAATTGCAGCATCCATGTCGTCGCTCGCGGCGAATTCTTCTGGTTTGTGGCTAACCCCGTCTTCGCAGCGGACAAACAGCATCGCGATTGGACAGAGGTCTGCCATGGCCGATGCGTCATGTGTGGCCCCGGACGGCAGGCGCGGCGCGGTTGGGCAGATTGCGCCGGTAGCAGTCGACAGGGCGTCAATCAGATCGCGATTACATGGTACGGCGGGTTGTTCATAGGTACGTTCCATCGAAAACCCTACGCGACGCCCGCCCGAGATGTTATCGCCCAGGGATCGTGCCAATCTTGCGAAATCGTCGCGGACGGTGTCGTTCAGCGCCCGAATCTCCAAGGTCAATTCAACCGCGCGTGGGATCGCGTTCACTACGTTAGGATGCAAGGACAATGCGCCAATGGTCGCCCGCAGATCGGTGGCCTGTTTCGCCGCGTCATGGATGGCTGAAATGAAATCCGAGGCGGCCACCAGAGCATCACGGCGGCCGTCCATGGGAACTGTACCGGCATGACCCGTATCGCCAGTGAATGTGACAGTGTTCCGCTCGATGCCACAGATGCCCGTGACAACCCCAAGCGCGCTATCCTTTGCCTCCAGCACCGGTCCTTGTTCGATATGGACCTCCAGATAGCCCAATGTCTTGGCGTGGTCCCGTGCCAGTGACGCGACGCAGTCCGGATCACCCCCAAAGCGGGCAAGCGCGGCCCGAAGGGATACCCCGTCTTTGTCCGCCATATCCAGGATCGCCGGATCAAAGGTGCCTGCCAAAGCGCGCGGCCCCATCAGGGCCGTGGGAAACCGAACGCCTTCTTCGTCGGCAAAGGCGAGGACTTCGACTGAAAAGGGCAGTTCGATCCCGTCTGCCACAAGTTTCTCAAGCGCGAGGCACCCCAAGACAACGCCCATGATCCCGTCGTATCGTCCGCCATTCCTCACAGAATCCTGGTGAGATCCGATCAAGAATGTCGGCGCGCCCTTTGGCCCTTCCGTGCGACCGATGAGTGTGCCGGCCGCGTCCATATGCACTCTTAGGCCAGCCTGTGACATCCATGAGCGAATGACATCCAGCGCAGCCTCGTGCTGGGGCGTAAAGGGAAACCGCGTAACGCCTTTTCTATCAACGCTGCATCTGGCGATATCCGACAACCGGTCTTGTGCGCACTGTCCCCAGCTCATGGTAACCTCTAATTTATCATGATAAATATTTCCCTACACATAGACGCTTGAGGTGTCTATGATTTTATCATGATAAAATTTGAGGTGCAGTATGGACGGTAACGGCACACCGTCGCCCAAGCCAAAACGATCGCGACCGGTTCGGGTTGCGGATGAAATCAAACAATGGGTGGTCGAACGTGATCTGAAGGCAGGTGACAAGCTGCCCAATGAAAGCGCGATGATTGAGCAGTTTGGTGTATCTAAGGGTACTGTCCGTGAAGCGCTGCGCATTCTCGAGGCGCAAGGCCTGATCGTGACCAAGACCGGCCCCGGCGGTGGAAGCATTGTAGGAGAGGTTTCCACTGAGCGCGCCCGGTCCCTCTTAGCCAATTACTTTTACTTTCAGAACCTGTCCATCGCCGACATCTATCAAATGCGGAAAGTTCTGGAGCCCGAACTCGCCGCCAGCCTTGCCGGGCGGCTTGACTTAGGACAGCTGGAGGAATTGCACAGCCTTGCGCTGAGACACCCTGAACCTGCGACTTCTGCCGATGAAGAGAAAGAGCAGCACATCAGCTCTCTGGTTTTCCATGCCCGGCTATCGGATTTCGCTGGCAATCGGTTGCTTGGCTTTGTCATCGGGTTCATGGCCCAGACGCTGACCGACCTTACAGTCTATCGCCAGTTATATGATCCACCCAACGTCGACCTTTGGCGTAAGGGGCGGGAACACCAGCTGCAACTGGTAGAGGCCCTGCGGCAGGGCGAACCGGAACAGGCCCGCAAGATCATGTATTCGCATATGCAGATCGCAGAAGAACTGATGTGCGTTCAGGAAGCCCATTTGCAGCGGCGGTTTCTGGGAGAGTAATGTGGTCCTGACAGAGCGCATGTTGCGCGACATCCATGACGAGATTTTTCGTCAGGACAATTGGGGTACGCCAGCCCAGTATATTCCGGAATTGGCGAACGTTCCTTCGAACAGGTTCGCGATGAGCGTTTGTCTGGCAAACGGCGAATGCCTAAACGTCGGGGCTGCGGATGACCCCTTCTCGATACAAAGCGTGTCCAAGGTCTTTTCCCTTGCGGCGACGCTGGGGCGCATCGGCGACCAATTGTGGAGCCGAGTCGGGCGCGAACCATCCGGCACGTCGTTTGACTCCGTCGTCCTGCTGGAACGCGAGAAGGGCCGCCCCCGCAATCCCTTTGTGAACGCTGGGGCAATTGTCACGACCGATGTGCTTTTGTCCGGACGGCAACCCAAACAGGCCCTCGCTGAAATTCTTGGTCTGGTCCGAACTCTGGCGGAAACCGACGACATTCATATCAACGAACGTGTCGCAGCGTCGGAAAAATCGACGGGCGCCCGTAACAAGGCTTTGGCACATTACCTTCAATCGCATGGCAACCTCGAAAATGCGCCGGACCTGACCCTTGGGACCTATTTCCATCAATGCGCAATCGAGATGACAACACGGCAGCTCGCCCTTGCCGGTAGATCGCTTGCCCGGCTTGCGACCGGCCCGAACGTGATCTCGCCCCGGCATGCGCGGCGTATCAATGCGTTGATGATGACATGCGGCCACTATGACGGGTCAGGAGAGTTCGCCTATCAGGTCGGCCTGCCCGGCAAGAGCGGGGTCGGGGGCGGAATTATGGTGATCGCGCCGAAGGTCGCGTCAATCGCGATCTGGTCGCCGGGGCTGAACCACTATGGGAACTCACATGCAGGCACCCGCGCGGCGGCGATGCTGGCGCGGGCGACGGGCTGGTCGGTGTTTTAGGGTGGCAGCGATTACTCGGGGGCGCGAGATTTATCCAAGAGAACGGGAACCTCTGACAACCAATCGCAATACGGGGGTTGCCGGGTCCGGTGGCATAAGCTCTCCAATTCCGAGATGGGATCATCGCTGTGATCGATGCGCAAATCCAACGGGGCACGATCCGGGGCAAGTACCAGCAGCGCAGCGGATAACACCCCTCGACTATCGCCGCCGGCCTGTTTTGCGGCGCTCAGAACGCGAAGCATTCGGTCAGCAACTGAAATATCGTCTGTCCGCGCGGCAGACATCATGGACTCCAGCACCTCTGGCCCTTTCAGCATGTTTCCGGCGATGGCTATTCCTGGTTCCGTGATGTGGTTCGCATAGGCAACGCTATCGGCCCCGGTGAATCCGTGGGCGCGGGCTTGACGGTCAAGTGCGATCAGCTGGCGATGTCCGCGCCCCGGATCGCTCTTGGTCACCGCCTCAACAGCCTCTTTTGCCGATTGCCCCTGATGCATAGCCCGCAACACGTTATCCCGCCAGAACGTACTGGGCGCTGTTCCCTGCGAAGCCACCAGGCCTGATTCGATATCGCCGCGCAGAACCCACCCCCCCACACAGAGACTTCCTGTGGCTGCGGCGGCGGCAAAAGTGCCTGTTTTCTTGTCGAAAGTCAGAATCGAGAAGGTCATTCAACTGCCCTAACACATTTTTCTTGTATTTATCATGATAATTTGCGTGAATGCAATTCATCATGATAAATAACAGGGAGACACCTTATGAAACTGCTGAAACTGTCCCGCAGGGCAATGCTGGCTGCTGGTGCAGCCACGGCACTTGCTCTCTCTCCGCTCGCGGCCCAGGCTCAGACGCCCGATGATGTCTTGATCGTTGGGCAGATCGCCGAACCCAAGGCGCTTGACCCGGCCGCCGTGACCGCCGTCAACGATTTCCGCATCCTGATGAACGTCTATGACGGGCTGGTGCGCTACAAGGACGGCACGCTTGAAGTCGAACCTTCGCTGGCCACATCTTGGGACATTAGTGAAGATGGCACGGTCTACACCTTCAACCTGCGCGACGGCGTGACCTTTCATGACGGCAGCGCCTTCAATGCCGAAGCGGTCAAATTCAACTTCGACCGGATGCTTGACGAAAATCATCCCTACCACAACACCGGTCCGTTCCCGTTGTCGTTCTTCTTCTCGGCCGTCGAGAATGTCGAGGTCGTAGACGATCTGACCGTTCGTTTCACCCTGAACGCGCCCTATGCGCCGTTCCTGTCGAACCTTGCCTATCCCACCGGCCTGATCGTTTCGCCGGCCGCTGTCGAACAGCATGGCGCCGAATTCGGTCGCAACCCGTCCGGCACCGGCGCCTTCAAATTCGCAGAATGGCGGTCGAACGAAGCAGTGGTCATCGAGGCCAACGCGGACTATTGGGACGGCGCGCCCGAATTGCAGGCCGTCGTCTTCCGTCCGATCACCGACGCCAACACCCGCACCGCCGAGATGCTTGCAGGCGGCATCGACCTGATGGTCGAAGTGCCCCCGGTCGCGCTGAGCGAGTTTCAGGGCGAAACCTACACCGTGCACGAACAGGCCGGGCCCCACGTCTGGTTTCTGATCCTGAACGCCAAGGAAGGCCCCTTTGCCGATGTCCGCGTTCGTCAGGCCGCGAACTATGCGATCAACAAGGAAGCGATCGTGAACGACGTGCTGGAAGGCACCGCCGCCGTTGCCGCTGGCCCGACTCCGCCTGCGTTCGCCTGGGCCTACAACGAAAGCCTGGAACCCTATCCCTACGACCCCGACAAGGCGCGCGAACTGCTTGCCGAGGCGGGTGCCGAGGGCGCCGAATTGACATTCTACGTCACCGAGGGCGGGTCGGGGATGCTGGATCCCGTGGCCATGGGCACCGCGATCCAGGCCGACCTTCAGGCAGTTGGCCTGACCGTCAACATCGAGACTTATGAATGGAACACCTTCCTTGGCGAGGTGAATCCGGGCCTTGAAGGCAAGGCGGACATGGCCGAAATGGCGTGGATGACCAACGACCCAGACACGCTTCCGTTCCTTGCCCTGCGTACGAATGCATGGCCGGATCAGGGCGGATTCAACTCCGGCTACTACTCCAACCCGAAGGTTGACGAACTACTGGAAGCCGCCCGCGTAGCCACCGATCAGGCAGAGCGCGCGCGCCTGTATCAGGAGATGCAGGTGATCGTGCAGGAAGACGCGCCCTGGGTCTTCGTGGCCAACTGGAAGCAGAATGCGGTGACATCCGACCGTGTCGAGAATTTCTCGCTCCAGCCGTCGTTCTTCCTGCTGCTGGATGACGTGACCAAGAACTAAAGCGACTGGTGCAGCCGCGCGCCTTGCGCGGCTGCACATTTCCGGGAGGGGGCAATGGCAGGCTATATCCTGAAAAGGCTGATTTCCGCGATTCCGGTTCTGTTCGGCATTTCGATCATTGTTTTCGTAATCATGGCCATGATCCCCGGTGACCCTGCCACAGCCATTCTCGGGTCCTACGCCACCCCGGAAAACGTGGAAAAACTCAACCGCGACCTCGGTCTGGACAAGCCGATGGTGCAGCGATATTTCATCTGGCTTGGCAACATGCTTCAGGGCGATTTCGGGCGCAGCTTCTCACTGAACCGGGCGGTCCTGGACGAGGTGCTTGACCGTTTCGGGGCGACGTTGATCCTGGCGGGCACGGCCTTTGTCCTGTGTTCAATCCTCGGCATCGCCGCGGGCGTCGTATCGGCGGCACGGCAATACGGCCTGGCCGACAAGACCATCACTTTTGCGGTTCTTCTGGGTATCTCCATTCCATCGTTTTTCCTTGGTATGATGATGATCCTCATCTTTGCGGTGAAACTGCGATGGTTCCCGGTCTCAGGCATGTGGCCCATCTATGGCGCACGCGACCTGTCTGCGCTCATCAGCCACCTGACCCTGCCCGCGCTGGCGCTGGCGGTGGTGGCAACCGGGGTCATCGCTCGATTGTCGCGTTCGGCCATGCTCGAGGTGCTGCGTCAGGATTTCATCCGTACCGCGCGGGCCAAGGGCGTGCATGAACGCTCGGTCATCTGGCGGCATGCCCTGCGTGCCGCGATGGTCAGCATCATTCCGGTTCTGGGGGTGCAGGCCGGGTTCGTCCTGTCCGGGGCGGTCTATATCGAAATGGTGTTCCAGTGGCCCGGGGTCGGGCGGATGCTGGTCGATGCCATCCTCAAACGGGACATCCTGCTGGTGCAGGGCGGCGTGGTCTTCGTCGCCGCCTGCTATGTGATGTTCAACATCGCGGTCGATGTCGCACAAAGCCTGCTCGACCCGAGGATCAAGACATGATGGCCTTCCTGAAGCTTCTGGCGCGCAACCGACTTGCGCTAGGCGGGTTGATCGTGATGGGGCTGGTCGTCGTGCTTGCGCTGATCACGCCGCTTCTGCCGCTGGCCGATCCCGATGTGACCAACACGGCGAACCGGTTCAAGCGGCCGTTTTCCGACGGCGCCCTGCTGGGCACCGATCACCTCGGGCGCGATCTTCTCAGCCGCCTGATCTGGGGCACGCGCCTGTCACTGGCCGTGGGTTTCGCCGCCGCGATCGTCGCCGCGACGCTTGGCGCGGCCATCGGCATCATCGCGGGCTATAACGGCGGGCGCACGGACAACATCATCATGCGCGGCGTCGACATGCTGATGGCCTTCCCCTACATCCTACTGGCGCTGGCCATTGTCGCAGCCCTTGGGCCGGGGCTGATGAACGCGCTGATCGCGGTCGCGGCGGTCAACATCCCGTTCTTTGCCCGAAACATTCGTGGAATCACCGTGGGCATCGCCCATAAGGAATTCGTCGACGCAGCACGGCTGTCGGGCATGACAGATGCGCGCATCATCCTGACCGAGGTGCTGCCCAACGTGATCCCGGTGATCGTGATCGCCATGTCCACAACGATCGGCTGGATGATCCTTGAAACCGCCGGTCTCAGCTTTCTGGGCCTCGGGTCGCAGCCGCCGCAGGCCGACCTTGGCTCCATGCTGGGCGAGGCGCGCTCGGCGCTGATCACCAATCCGCATACCTCGGTCGTGCCGGGCGCGATGATCCTGATCATCGTCATGGCCATCAACCTTCTGGGTGACGGCGTGCGCGACGCGCTGGACCCGCGCCTGAAATCCGGCGCCCTGTCGCGCCCGATGCCGACAACCATGGTCAAACGGACCGGACCGGTCCCGGAAGCCAAACCCGACACCTTATTGGCACTGCGTGGATTGAAAACGCAATTTCACGTCAAGGACCGCGTCTACAACGCCGTCGGCGGTGTCGATTTGCAGGTGAACCCCGGCGAATGCCTAGGGGTGATCGGCGAAAGCGGCTCCGGCAAATCCGTCACCGCGCTCAGCATCATGGGGCTTGTGGCCTCACCCCCCGGCGTGATCACCGGCGGCGCGGTCCACTACAAGGGCGAGGATCTGATCGGCGCGCCCTATGAAAAACTGCGGTCGCTCAGGGGCGACAGGATCGCCTACATCTTTCAGGATCCGCTGGCCACGCTGCACCCGCTCTATACTGTTGGCGACCAGTTGATCGAGGCGGTTCGGGCACATCACCCGTTTGATCGGCACAAGGCGCGCGCACACGCCATCAACCTGTTGAAATCAGTGCGTATCCCGAATGCGGAACAGCGTGTCGACAGCTACCCGCACGAAATGTCGGGCGGCATGCGGCAGCGCGTGGGGATTGCCATGGCGCTGGCCAACGAGCCCGAGGTCATCATCGCAGATGAACCGACCACGGCACTGGATGTGACCGTGCAGGCGCAAATCCTGTCGTTGCTGGATGACCTGCGGCGGGAACGCGGGTTGGCCATTATCTTCATCACCCATGACTTCGGCGTGGTCGCCCAGCTGTGCGACCGGGTCGCGGTGATGTACGCGGGCCGGATCGTCGAGGAAGGCCCGACACAGACTATCCTGAACGCACCCGCCCACCCCTATACGGCGCGGCTGATGGCCTGTGTGCCCGAACTGGGCCAGGGACGCCGCGAACTGGCTGCCATTCCCGGCCTGCCCCCCGTGGTGGACAAACTGCCCGAGGGATGCGCCTTTGCAGAGCGTTGCCACAAGGCAAGCGACGCTTGTCGGCGGGGCAACATCGCGCTTGCGCCGCACACCTCCGACAGCCTTGTGCGTTGCATCACCCCGGAACTCCCCGCGCAGGAGGTACTCCAATGACCGCTGCTCTCAAGCTGACAAGCCTTGGCAAGGTCTTTCCTGTCGGCAAGCGCCTTTTCGGCCCACCAAAGGCGCTGGTGCGTGCCGTGCAACCCTTGTCCCTGACGGTAGAAGAAGGCGAAACCCTTGGCATTGTCGGAGAGTCGGGCTGCGGAAAATCCACGCTCGCGCGGATGCTCGTCGGTCTCCTGCCGCCCAGCTCCGGCACGATCGAGATCAATGGCGAA
>NZ_JBXWSF010000045.1:0-31929 GCF_059613285.1 Ruegeria sp. BHSB058
CGTCCAGAATATCGGCGTTGGCGGTGTCTTCGAAAAACGTGGTCTCGTTGCTGATTGACTTCATCGGTTCGTGCGCCGAGACGCGACGCTTGTCCTGTCCTCGCGCCAGATGCCACAGCCGATATCCCATCGAACCGAACCGCGCGGTCAACGCCTCCTGATCCCAGCGCAGCAAATCGGCAAAGGTCCGGATGCCGGCACGTTCCAGCGATTCCTGCGCCGCTGGGCCAATACCCCAGATCAACCGCACCGGTTTGTTTCGCAGAAACGCTGCCGTCTCGGTCTGGCCGATCACCGAAAAACCTCGCGGCTTGTCGAGGTCTGAGGCGACCTTGGCCAAAAATTTGTTGTGACTTAATCCAATTGAGCCGGTCAGCCCCAGTTCGTCCTTCATCCGCCTGACCAGCCGCGCCAGCATTATCGCGGGCGGCGCACCATGCAGCCGCTCGGTGCCGGACAGATCCATGAACGCCTCGTCCAGTGACAGGGGTTCCACCACCGGGGTTAACTCGTCCATCATCGCGCGGATATGTTTCGACACCTCGGCATAGAGAGACATGCGCGGTTTGATCACCACCGCGTCGGGGCAGAGTTTTAGCGCCTGAAACATCGGCATGGCCGAGCGCACGCCGCGAATCCGGGCCACGTAGCAGGCGGTTGACACTACGCCGCGCTTGCCGCCGCCGATGATCACCGGCTTGTCCGCCAGTTCGGGATTGTCGCGCTTTTCCACCGAAGCATAGAATGCATCACAATCCATATGCGCGATGGTCAGATCGAAAAGCTCGGGATGCAGCCTGACCCTCGGGCTGCCGCAGGACGGGCAACGCCGGGCGTCCTCGAAACGGCTCAGGCAGTCGCGGCACAGGCCCGGCATCCTAGATCCTCAGGCTGGTTTGTTTCTGGAATGTCCAGTGCTGACTATACCACAAGCGGAACCAATCAAAGTCCCGGATTGCGGCAGAAGGGCTCTGTTAGAAAAAGAAATCCCCCCGCGAAGCTGAAGCGGGGGGAGAGGTAACGAACTTCAGGAAGAGAGAGTTCGTTGGGGAGTGTCTCGAGCTTAGAATCGCTCAAAACTTGACGTAGGGGCAAGCTTGCGCGAGCAGTTGTGAAAACTTGAGGGTTTCATGTGTTTTTGCGGGCACAGAGACAATATGGCGCGACAAGCCGCGAAAAAGGCCGCTGTTCAAACGTTTACGCTGCTATTTTGTGCGTTCCGGGACGGATTCCGTGCGATAAGTTCAATGCACACGCAACGCGCTCAACTCGTTTAGCACCGCTTCGGCGGCCGCCTTGGGGTTGGCGGCACGATAGATCGGGCGGCCAACCACGATGTGATCGGCGCCGTCGCCGACAGCGCTGGCCGGGGTGGCTACCCGTTTCTGGTCACCCAGATCGGCGCCGGCAGGGCGCACACCGGGGGTCACGATCAACCGCCCCTCGGACTGCGGCAGAGCGCGGATCAACGCCGCTTCCTGCGGGCTGGCAATGACGCCGTCGGCGCCGGCTTCGAACGCTTTGGCCGCGCGTTCCACGACCAGATCCTGTACATTGCCCGGCTTGATCAGCGCTGCATCCAGATCGGAGCGTTCCAGCGAGGTCAGGATGGTCACCGCCAGAATCTTCAGGTCCTTGCCCGCCGCACCTTCTTTCGCGGCCCTCACAACATGCGGATCGCCATGTACGGTCAGGAAATCCAGATCGAACTGCGCCAGCCCGCGCACGGCGTTTTCCACCGTGTTGCCGATATCGAACAGCTTCATGTCCAGAAAGATGCGCTTGCCGTAATCCTGCTTCAGCTCATTGGCCAGCGCCAGCCCGCCACCCGTCAGCATGCCCAATCCGATCTTGTAGAAATTCACCGCATCGCCCAGCTTTTGCGACAGGGCAAGACCTTCGAGAGCGTTGGGGACATCGAGGGCAACAATCAGGCGGTCGTCGGACATCGGGAAGGCTCCTTTTCGCAAGCGCCTGCGTCCTAGCGGGTTTGCGACGGTCTGTCCATGATCGGCGTAACTGGTCAAATGTCACAGAGCGGAAACCGGGCTATGTTATCGTATCCGCAATCACACCGAACAAAATGACAGTGGGACAAAAGATGAAGAAACGGTTTGCATTTGGATTTCTCGCAACAATTGCGGCATGTGGTGAATTACCGCAAGGTGGTGCGTCCGATGTCGGTGTTGCCCCGGCCCCGACCAATGACGATCTGCGGCTGGTGCGCGGTTACAGGTCTGAGGATGACTGGTGTCAGTTGACCGGCGAGACCGCCTTTACCGTCGATTTCCTCGATCACACTGCCGATCTTGTTTCGTGCCCCTCGGGCAGTGAGGCGGTTCGGTCGCTGGTCGACACGTTCGATGCGCGGCTGGTGGCCCAGACCGGCGGCTATTCCGTTTATACGATCCCGCGCGGATAAAACGGATTTCTGGTCTTTAGCTCTTGAAGCCACAGCGATATTCCCCAGATTGAATGCGAGGCCCAGACCAAAGCGTGCCGCCGAGCGGGCGCAAATATCCCGGGCGCTTGGAAAAGGAGAGAATGATGGACTTGTCGAAGTTCACTGAGCGGGCACGAGGCTTCGTGCAGGCAGCGCAGACAATTGCACTGCGCGAGGGGCACCAGAGACTGGCTCCCGAGCATATTCTGAAAGCACTGATGGACGACGAGCAGGGGCTGGCAAGCAACCTGATCAGCCGCGCCGGCGGCGCGCCGGCCCGCGTGGTCGAAGCGCTGGACGCAGCGTTGTCCAAGATCCCAAAGGTCAGCGGCGATGCGGGTCAGGTCTATCTTGATGGCCAGACCGCCAAGGTACTGGACGAGGCCGCCAAGATTGCCAAAAAGGCGGGCGACAGTTTCGTCCCGGTCGAGCGTATTCTGATGGCGCTCTGCATGGTGAAATCCAACGCCAAGGAGGCGCTGGAGGCCGGTGCCGTATCCGCGCAGAAGCTGAACGAGGCGATCAACGACATCCGCAAGGGCCGCACCGCCGACAGCGCCAGTGCCGAAGAGGGCTATGACGCACTGAAGAAATATGCGCGTGACCTGACCGAGGCTGCGGCTGCAGGAAAGATCGACCCGATCATCGGGCGGGACGAGGAAATTCGCCGCTCGATGCAGGTTCTGTCGCGTCGGACCAAGAACAACCCGGTTCTGATCGGTGAACCAGGTGTCGGCAAAACCGCGATTGCCGAAGGTATGGCCTTGCGCATCGTCAATGGTGACGTGCCAGAGTCGCTGAAGGACAAGAAGCTGCTGGCGCTTGACATGGGCGCACTGATTGCCGGTGCCAAATATCGTGGCGAGTTCGAAGAGCGGCTCAAGGCCGTGCTGACCGAGGTTACCGAGGCGGCAGGCGAGATTATCCTGTTTATTGACGAGATGCACACGCTGGTCGGTGCTGGTAAGTCCGAAGGGGCGATGGATGCCGCCAACCTGATCAAACCGGCGTTGGCGCGCGGCGAGTTGCACTGTATCGGTGCCACAACACTGGACGAGTACCGCAAGTATGTCGAAAAGGACGCGGCCCTTGCCCGCCGGTTCCAGCCAGTATTGATCGCTGAGCCGACGGTCGAGGACACGATTTCGATCCTGCGGGGCATCAAGGAAAAGTACGAGTTGCATCACGGCGTTCGCATTTCGGACAGCGCGCTGGTGGCGGCCTCGACGCTCAGCCACCGCTACATCACCGACCGGTTCTTGCCGGACAAGGCGATCGACCTGGTGGACGAGGCCGCCAGCCGCCTGCGTATGGAGGTGGACAGCAAACCCGAAGAGCTGGATCAGCTGGACCGCAACATCCTGCAGATGCAGATCGAGGAAGAAGCGCTCAAGCTTGAGGATGACGCCGCCTCCAAGGATCGGCTTGCCACCCTGCAAAAGGACCTGGCCGAATTGCAGGAACGCAGCGCCGAGATGACCGCGCAATGGCAGGCCGAGCGTGACAAGCTGGCCAGCGCCCGCGATCTCAAGGAACAGCTCGACCGTGCCCGCGCCGAGCTGGACATTGCCAAGCGCGAGGGTAATCTCGCCAAGGCAGGCGAGCTGAGCTATGGCATCATCCCTGAGCTCGAGAAAAAACTGACGGTGGCGGAAACGCAGGAAGACAGCGGCCTGATGGCCGAGGAGACCGTGCGCCCCGAACAGATCGCCGCGGTGGTTGAACGCTGGACAGGTATCCCGACCGCCAAGATGCTGGAAGGCGAGCGTGAAAAGCTGCTGAGGATGGAAAATGACCTGCACCGCCGGGTCATCGGTCAGAACGCCGCCGTCAACGCGGTGGCCAATGCCGTGCGGCGCGCGCGCGCCGGGCTGAACGACGAGAACCGCCCGCTGGGATCTTTCCTGTTCCTCGGCCCCACCGGCGTCGGCAAGACCGAACTGACCAAGGCCGTGGCCGAGTTCCTGTTCGACGATGATGCCGCCATGGTTCGTATCGACATGTCCGAGTTCATGGAGAAACACTCGGTCGCCCGCCTGATCGGCGCGCCTCCGGGCTATGTCGGCTATGACGAGGGAGGGGTGCTGACCGAAGCTGTGCGCCGCCGCCCCTATCAGGTAGTGCTGTTCGACGAGGTCGAAAAGGCGCATCCAGACGTGTTCAACGTGTTGTTGCAGGTGCTTGACGATGGCGTTCTGACCGACGGTCAGGGCCACCATGTCGACTTCAAGCAGACGCTGATCGTGCTGACCTCGAACCTCGGTTCCCAGGCGCTCAGCCAGTTGCCCGAGGGTGCCGACAGCGCGCAGGCGCGACGCGACGTGATGGATGCGGTGCGGGCACATTTCCGCCCCGAATTCCTGAACCGGCTGGACGAGACGATCATATTTGACCGGCTCAAGCGCGAGGATATGGACGGTATTGTCGATATCCAGCTTGCCCGCCTGAAGAAACGTCTGGCCAGCCGCAAGATCGAGCTTGCGCTGGACGAGGACGCACGGGAATGGCTGGCCAACGAAGGCTATGATCCGGTGTTTGGCGCACGGCCTTTGAAACGGGTGATTCAGCGCGCGCTGCAAAACCCGCTGGCCGAGGCGTTGCTGGGTGGCGAGATCAAGGATGGCGAAACCGTCCCGGTGACCGTCGGATCCGAGGGCCTGATCATCGGCGACCGGATCGGCACATCAGATCGCCCCCGTCCGGACGACGCGGTCGTGCATTAAAGGGCAGGTGACTGTCTTGAAGACTTCAAAGCCCGCCGGACATGGCGGGCTTTTTCGTAACGGCACGCGGGAAGCCTTTAGTTCAATAGATGCGTTTTGCACCTGCGCAATCCGAACTTGGGTGAGACCTTTGCTTTCTTGAGCGCACGCGCCAGCCGATCGCTTAAGAAGAATATCCGTTTCTCGAAATCCGGATCGATCCAAATGTCAGCGCCGGAAGAAGCAGAGGGCAGAACCATCAGATCATCATCCTGTAGGACCGGAGAAGCGAACCAGACCTTCGCCACTTCAAGATACTCGACACTCGACGATATTTCCGGGAGGGCGGTCTTTTTCGTGTTTCCGATGTTCAGGCAAAAATACTCGCCTTCAACGGGCGTCTTCCGGTCGAACTGGAACAGCCGGGTGGGATACAGCCCGCCTTGCCCAAGATCAAATTGACGCAAGACCCCTGCGCATTGCGAAGACACGACCCAAAAAGGGCCAACACGAAACAGGTGTGGTTGGCGTTTATGTATCATGTCTTTGTAGTCGCCATACATCTCCTTGGCGAAGCTTTCCGGCGGCAACGGTTCACCCCTGTTAATACGATCCAGGATGTCGAACGAGAGTTCCTCGTCACGTAGTGTGATATCACTTGTAAAGAACTTGTAGATGCTCGAGTCAAACCCCGCCAAGCTCGCCCAGATACTTGAATTCTCTTCTGACACTAATTTTCCATGCGATTACTAAGACGAACACTGCCCGACGATAGTGCAACCAAGGCCGTCATTCAAACCAGACAATTCGTCTGATCCGACCACTACGTCAACGCGCGCTTTTTTCGACCCGGCAAATGTGCTGTAGTCCCTCACATGATCGGGGGAGATATGCGGCGCAGCAAGGGTATCAACAGATGGTTCACCGGCCTCTGCCTCACCTTGGCGTTGGGGGCCTGTGGAGAGAAATCCTATAACGAAATTGCCATCATGCCGCCGCCAACGGTTTATGAGGGCGGCACGCTTGATCCTTTCACCACCGCGACCGCGCGCCAAAAGGCCGAGCGGGCCAAGCTGTTCTATGCCACCGACCGCCGCGTCGCCGGACCCGATGACGCCTCGGATCATTATGCCAACGACCGTGGGATCGTGCTGCGCACCGGGACGGTGGATGTGGCGATGACCCCACCTGCGGGGGACTGGGAGACCCTGCGCCGGATCTCGACCGGGCAGGACGACACCCAACGCACGCTTTCCGTCGTTTCGGCGCAGGAATTCGGGCCGATGCCGTTTTCCATCTCGGACGATACGGGGGAGGAGATCGACCCGGCCGAGGCCGCCCGCGCCGCGCACGACTTTGCCCGCGCCATCAATCGGCAACTGTCGCTGTCGGGCAGTCGCGATGTGGTGATTTATGTGCACGGCTATAACGTCGATTTCGAATACCCCACGCTGGTGGCGCGCGAGTTGCAGCACTATCTGGGCTATCGCGGCGCTTTTCTCAGCTACAACTGGCCCGCCACGCCCAACCGTCTGGCCTATTTCCGCGACCTTGAGACCGCCAGCGCCACGCGTCGAAACCTGCGCGAACTGATCGAGTTCCTGACCACCCAAACGCAGGCGCGGCGGGTGCACCTGATCGGCTACAGCGCCGGATCGCGGCTGGTGTTCGAAGCCGCCTATCAGATCGCCCTATTGGATGACGGGCGCGTCCGGCTGGGGCAGGTGGTGCTGATCGGCAGCGACCTCGACCGGCTCTATTTTACCAACGCATTGGCCGACGGCCTGCTTGACGGCATGGACCAGTTGTCCATTTACATGTCCGGCAGCGATGCGGCATTGGGCATGTCCGAGTTCGTCTTTGGTCGGAACCGCCTTGGGCAAACGGCAGGGAACGAGGCTATGCCAGACTGGCTGAGGCAGAAACTGCTTGCCGAAAACCGCCTTGCCCTGATCAACGCTTCTGACGCTCCGGGGGCGGACGCGGGCAACGGGCACTGGTATTTCCGCTCGGCCCCCTGGGCCAGCAGCGACATCCTGCTAACCCTCAGCAGCGGCGCGCTGCCGGCATCACGCGGCCTTGTCCGGTCACGAGGCAGCGCGGTCTGGCAATTCCCGCAGGACTACCCCGACCGGTTACGCGCCCTGCCGCTCCTCAACTGACACGCATCCCGACTTCAGGAGAGACCATCCGCCATGTCTGATACGCCGCTACCTTTTGACTATCTGTCCGACGCACACCTTGCCACCCTGAACATTCCCGCAAACGAGATTGCGGACTGTATCGAACAGGCCTTGCGGGATCAGGCCAAGGGGCAACTGTGGACCGCGCCCAAGGCGGCGATTATTCCCGGCGACGGGCGTTACGTGATGGCGACGCTGGCCGTCGCGGACGCACCGCCGGTCATTGCCGTCAAGGCGGTGATGGTCAGCCCAGACAATCCCGGGCGCGGCCTGCCTGCGATCAACGGCTCTATCATGCTGCTCGACAGCCAGACCGGTGCGTTGCGGGCGGTGACTGATGCGGGATGGGTGACGGCGGTGCGTACAGCAGGTCTTAGCGCCGTGGTGGCGCGCCGATTGGCCAACCCCGCCTCGAAAACCGTGGCCTTTGTCGGCGTCGGGGTGCAGGCGCGCAGCCACATCGACGCCTTTGCCGAGCTGTTTCCGCTGGCCGAGGTGCGCGCCTTTGGCCGCACCCCGGCCAACGTCGAGGCGTTCTGCGACTACGCCCGCGGCAAGGGCCTGACTGCACAGGTCGCCACCAACCCGCGCAAGGCGTTGGAGGGGGCGGATATCGTCGTCACATCGGTTACCCTGAACTACGAGATCGAACCCTTTCTTGATGCGAACTGGCTCAAGCCCGGCGCCTTTGCGGCTGTCACCGACCTGGCCTTGCCGTGGCAACCCAGTGGGATGTCCGCCTTTGGCGCGATCTATGTCGATGACCAGCAGCAAGAGGCGGCGATGGAAAAACCGATGGTCGCACCCGGCCTGATCTCGGGAGATCTGTCTTCGCTGGTTGCAGGCATTACTTCGGACGGCTTCGATCCGGCGCGCCGGACCGCATTCGTGTTTCGCGGGTTGGCCATAGGCGATCTGGCCGTGGCCGCATTCGCGTATCAATGCGCGGCGCCCTAAAACGCCTGAAATCGCGAGACCAGCCGATGGGAAACACACTATGACCTTCAGCAACAAGGACAAGATCCGCGCTCTGCTCAAAAGCATCGAAACCGGCGATCCCGGACCTGTCGCCGTGGTGAACGAGAAGAAATACATCCAGCACAACCCGCAGACCCACGAAGGCAGCGAAGGGCTTGCAGCACTGTTCAAGCGGCTTTCCGAAACTTCGCCCCGCGTCAATGTCGTGCGCGCATTCGAGGACGGGGATTTTGTGTTCGGGCACACCGAATACGACTTCGCCACCTCCCGGATCGGGTTCGAGGTGTTCCGCTTTGAGAGCGGCCAGGCGGTCGAGCATTGGGACAATATCCAGCCACGGCAAGGTCCCAACCGATCTGGCCGCAGCATGGTGGACGGCCCGGTCGAGGCCACGGATATCGATCGGACCGAGGCCAACCGCGATCTGGTCCGGCGCTTTGTCGATCATATCCTTATTGGCCGCAATCTCGCTGATCTGGTGGATTATGTCGATAACGCGTTGATCCAGCACAGCCCGGTGATGGATGATGGCTCAGCAGCCCTGCGCGCCGCACTGAACGAGCGCGCAGACGGCGCGCTTGCAATCCAATACTTCCGTAATCACCGCCTGCTCGCCGAAGGCAATTTCGTCCTGACTGTCTGCGAAGGTTATCTCCGGGGCGAGCATACGTCTTTCTATGATCTGTTCCGGGTCGAAACGGGCAAGATTGCCGAGCATTGGGACACTATTGAAACCGTTCCACCCCGCGAGGCCTGGAAGAACGACAACGGCAAATGGTGAGTGTTAGCGGTTTTGACTGTCAATAGAAAACTGGTCTGACGGAGGGCCTGAGATTGTATTGATGACAAGACACGCTGTCATTGCCGCGTTTCCGGCGTTTCTCGCACCTCGCGCTCGGCCTGCACACGTGCTTTGAACTTGCCCAAGATGACGTCCAATATGCGGAGCCGCGGACGGCCCGGTGATGCGCCCTCCTTGAGTTGCCTGATCCGCACTGTGCTTATTGACGGAAATCGCAAATGCCTATGCGTCTCATGACTGGATAGGTTTTCACCCGTTTTTTATTGCTGGCTTGGGAGTAAAAAGCGACAGCGGCTTGCCTGTGATCCGCCGCCTTGTACGTGTGTCACAATTCAGCCGACCGGGGACCCTTGGAAACAAGTTTCCACGTCATCGCTCAAACTGCGTGCTAAACTTGGCCATCATGGCTTTGCGGCACATTCTCGGTCGCGGTCGGAAAGCATATTTCCTATTTGTTGCAGTTCTGTGGCTAGCTGGTCGACAAACGCTGCCGCCAATGCCGAAGGCGGCCGGTGGGCGGGTTGCAGAATTGAAACTGCCAATGAAACTCGTGGACGAAAAGGCCGGAATACAACCGGCCTGACGACGGGGTGAGCAAGAAAATAACCGGCGGCTGTTATCGGATCACATACACAATAGCACAAACCCTTCTCAACAAGGGCGAACGCAGGGTTGAATGTTCGCAGTTCGAAACGGTGCACAAACTCCGCCTTTTGCGACTTGAAAGCAGATTGAGTGGCCAGCAGGTTCGGGTGCCCTTGCTGAAGCGCGGCCATCGGTTTGCCCGACAGCGCCCGGGCTTCAATTGCTGGCATGCGTGCCAACGGGTCGTCCGCCGGTAAGGCACAAACGCATTCGAGATCGAAATCCCGTGTAATCAGGGCAGGCGAAGGTGAAGGTGTTTCCGCCAGGCCAATGTCGTATTGCTGCGAGGATATCCACTCTTCAATGACGGAGGAAGCGCGCATCATCAGTGACGCGCTCACATCGGGCTTGTCGGCCAGAAACCGGGCGAGCAATTGGGGCATCAAAAGGCTGGAAGCCGCCGGCATGCAGGCAATGTTAAGACGGCCCTTTGTCAAAGCACCGATTTCACGCATTGTTCGCGTGGACAATGCCAGTCGGTCCAAAATGGCTTCGGCCTCGTCAGTGAAGTATCGAGCCTCGGGTGTTGGAACCATCTTGCCCCGCTGTCTGTGAAACAGGGCGATTTGCATTTCAGCCTCCAGATTCGCGATCAAGGCGCTAACGGCGGGTTGTGTGCGCCCCATCGTCCGCGCTGCTTCGGTGACAGAACCGCTGCGCATGACTTCTCGAAAGGCCTGAAGCTGGCGAAAGCTGATATTCATGGGCGTTGATTTTCCTGATATTTGCTTGAAGATATAAAGTAACTTTATTCTATTATCAATTTTATCGTTTTGACTTGATGATCTGTACTCGCAAGGTTCGCCCCCACGGAAGCACAGAATGCGCTTCGCGTTACGGAGGGGGAGATGGACCGTTTTTCGAGTATAGTTCTGACAGCGCTGATCTGTCTGGTGGCTCTTGGTCAATTCGTGCAGGTGATCACCCGTTATGTGCTGGAAATTCCAGTGATGGGGCTGGAAGAAAGCCTGCTTTATCCGACGCTCTGGCTTTATATGCTTGGGGCGGTCAACGCGTCACGCGAGAACACACATATCCGGGCCAATGTGCTTGAGATCTTCCTCAAGACCGAACGCCAGCACAAGATTCTCGCCATCGTAGGCGAGATCATCAGCCTGATCGTGGGGCTGTGGCTGACCATGTGGGCGTGGGACTATGCAAAATACTCGATTCGAGTCTGGCGCGAAAGCCCAACGCTGTATTTGCCGACCTTCTATGTCGATATCGCTCTGTTTGCAGGGATGGTGTTGATGATGCTGTTCACAGTCTGGCACCTGGCGATGCATCTCAAGGCTGTCCTTTCGCCCGATTTCACTCCGCGAAAGGACTCCTGAACATGATTGAGATTGCTCTTTTTGCGGTGCTGGTTCTGGTCATTCTGCTGACACTCGGTGTACCGCTGCCTTACTGCTTTGGTGCCGGGTTGATGGTGATGTATTACGCCGGCGATGTGGTGATGAAAGGCAATATGCTTTGGGGATTCCAGCAACTGGGCAACCCCGTTCTGTTGGCCATCCCGTTGTTTGTACTGGCCGGAACGATCATGAGCGTATCTGGTATCGCTGCCAGCTTGCTGAACTTCGTGAACATCTTCATCGGTCACCTGCGTGGTGGTCTGGGCGTCGTTGCAACCGTGTCTTGCGCGCTGATCGGGGCGATTTCCGGCTCGGGCTTGACCGGCGTTGCCGCCATCGGCCCGCTGCTGATCCCCGAGATGGAAAAACAGGGCTATCCTCGCGCATACGCAACCGCCTTGATCGCCAACGCGTCTCTTTTGGGTCTGTTGATCCCGCCTTCGGTGACAATGATCGTTTATGGCTGGGTCACGGACACCTCGATCCTTGCCTGCTTTCTGGCTACGCTGGGCCCCGGCCTGCTAATCATGACGAGCTTTTCGATCGTCAACATTCGCATGGCGCGCAAGTTTCCGTTGCAACTGAACGAACCGCTGAAAGGGCAGGAGTTCGTTTCCGAGGCCACGCAGCGCGGCCTGAAAGCCACACCTGCGCTACTGATGCCAATTATCATTCTTGGTGGCATCTATGGCGGCATAATGACCCCGACCGAAGCTGCTGCGGTAGCTGTAATCTATGCGATCCCTGTGGGTTTTCTGATCTACAAAGGACTGGATATGCGTACCTTTTTGGGTGCGGGCAGGGAAGCCGCCACATCCGTCGGCGCCATCATGCTGATGATCCTGTTCTCGATGATCCTCAGCCAGATGTTCGTTCTGGAAAGCGTGCCGCAGGCGATTGTGCAGGCGATCTTCTCGATCACTGAAAACAAGGCGCTTCTGCTGATCCTGATCAATATCCTGTTGTTTCTGGTCGGCATGGTCGTCAATGACGTCACCGCCATCATCCTGATCGCGCCACTGCTTCTGCCGTTGATGCAGGCCATCGGCGTCAGTCCGATCCAGTTCGCGGCGATCATGGGCGTCAACACGGCCATGGGCGGCGTGACGCCACCCTATGCTTCGATCCTCTACCTTGGTGCACGTATCGGACAGGTCCCTGTGACCCGCGTGATCCGTCCTGCCATGACTCTCATCCTGCTGGGCTATCTGCCGGTGGTGTTCCTGACCAGTTTCTGGCCGGACCTGTCGATGTGGCTGCCTCGCTTCTTTGGCTACTAAGCCGCAAATTTCATCACTCACGGAGGAGCAAAACCCAATGATGAATTTCCTGAAGTCCACGGCGATGGTCGCCGCCGTACTGGCCACCGCCGGCATCGCCGCCGCCGATACTCTGAAGGTCAGCCATATTCGACCTCAAGGTGCGACTATCGACAACGAACTGCGCGCTTTCGCCGAAGAGTTGAAGACGGCGACCGACGGTTCGCTGGAACTCAATCTGTTCCCGGCATCGGCGCTTGGCGACTATACCTCTGTTCAGGAACGGATTTCAGTTGGCGCCATCGACATGGCGGTGCAGCCTGCCGCGACTGCCGTCGATCGCCGCATGCAGATTTCGGCCTTTCCATATGTCGCTGCAAACTGGGCCGAAGCGAAAAATATCTACGGGCCCGGCGGCGCGATCTATGACGCGATGAAAGAGCTCTATGCCAAGCAGGACATCACCATGCTGGCCGCCTATCCGGTGTATTTCGGCGGTGTCGCGCTGAACACCGAAGCGGTCGATCCCGGCAACCCGACCTCGGCCAAGGGTATCAAGGTGCGTGTGCCCGGTATCAAGAGCTTCCAGCTGACCGCCGACGCGCTTGGCTACATCTCCTCGCCGATCCCCTTCTCCGAGGCCTTCACCGCCGTGCAGACCGGTGTGGTTGACGGCGTCGTCGGTTCGGGTGCCGAAGGCTACTATGCCTCGTTCCGCGATGTGACCACCACCTATGTGCCGGTGAACACCCACTTCGAGGTCTGGTATATGATCATCAACACGGAAGCCCTGGCCAACCTCAGCGACGCAGACCGTGCAGCGTTGGAGAGTGGTGCCAAGGAATTCGAAGCGAAACGCTGGGAAACCGCCGAGGCCGACCAGTCTGCGTTTGAGCAGAAGCTGGCCGACAATGGCGCCACCATCGTCAAATTGAGCGATGAAGAACTGGCCGCAACCGCCGCTCATGTGCGCGAAGCGGTCTGGCCGCAGGTCCTGGAAGACGTTGGTCAGGAATGGGGCCAGTCCATTCTGGACAAGATCGGCAACTAGGGGCCCTCAGTCGCTCGTCGGGAAAAGGGCCGTCTCCCAGCCCTTTTCCCTTTTCATGCATAAAACGGAGCCTCCCATGTTTCAGTCGCTGTGTCAGCCCGATGGCGTACGGGTCCGAATTGTTGTGAACGGGCGTGAGGTCGAGGCCGTGCCGGGACAGTCGGTCTGGTCGGCCATGGCTCTGGATGGTCAGACCGTGACACGGCATGCCGCATTGTCCGGTGAAATGCGCAGCGCCTATTGCGCCATGGGTGTGTGTTTTGAATGCATGGTCGAAATTGACGGTCTTCCCAATCAGCAGGCCTGCTTGCGGCAGGTGGCCGAGGGGATGGTGGTGACAACGCAAAATATTACCGAAGAGTCCGAGGTCGGCGATGCGGGCGTTTGATTGCGCGATCATCGGTGCTGGTCCTGCTGGCATGGCAGCAGCCATTCGACTGGCGGAAAGCGGTGCCAATGTTGCTGTTTTAGATCGCGCATCGCGGCCTGGCGGTCAGATCTATCGGTCCGTCGCCGATAGCCCGTTACCGGAAGCAAGCCTGTTGGGCGCGGACTATACTGACGGGGCTGGCCTTGTCGCCGCGTTCGAGCGCAGTTCCGTCACTTATTGCGCGAGGGCGGATGTCTGGCACGCGGGCGATGACGGTCGAATTCTGTTTTCACAAGAAGGCAAAACCAAGGAACTGAATTGCCGCGAGATGTTGCTTTGCCCCGGAGCGATGGAACGACCGATGCCAATTCCCGGATGGACCCTGCCAGGTGTAATGACCGCAGGTGCTGCACAGGTGATGCTGAAATCGGATGCAATGGTGGCCAATGGCGCAATCTTCGCGGGTTCCGGCCCGCTACTTTATCTGATCGTCGCGCAATATCTGCGGCTTGGTGTGCCGGTGGTGGCATTGGTCGATACCACGCCACGCGATCATTTCCTTGAGGCACTTCCACGTTTGCCTCGGGCCTTGCGCAGCTTTCCAATGCTGCAAAAGGGGATTGGGCTGCTGCGCGAGATACGGCGTAGCGGTATCCGAACATTTCGCGGTGCGCGTGATCTTTGCGTACTGGGTGATCAGCGGGCATCGGGCCTGCGTTTCTCCAGCGGAGGAGGTAGCCGCGAGATTGCCGCCGGCACCGTTTTTCTGCACCACGGAGTGCAGCCGAACCTGAACATAACCCTCGCGATGGGATTGAAACATCGCTGGAATTCCGACCAGCTTTGTTGGCAGGTCGATACAGATGCCTTTGGCCAAAGTTCGGTGCCACATGTTTCCGTTGCAGGCGACGGCGCGGGCATCATTGGCGCCGACGGCGCGCGTCTGGCGGGTCGTCTGGCGGCGCTCAACATCCTGTGCCGGTTGGGTCTGTTGTCGGAGCCGCAAAGAGACCGCGCGGCAGCTCCGGATCTGGCCGCGTTGGCCGTACTGCGCCCCTTCCGTGCCTTCATTGACAAGCTTTATCGCCCGTCGAACGCGTTGCGCCTGCCACAGGACCCGGACACACTTGTCTGTCGGTGCGAAGAGCAAAGCCTCGCCCAACTCCGGGCGGGGTTTGATCTGGGCGCGCGTGACCCCAATGCCTTGAAATCATTAACTCGATGCGGGATGGGGCCGTGCCAGGGCCGTCAATGCGGTCATACCGTGGCGGGGCTGCTGGCAGAATGGCGCGGGGCGCCACCGGAAGACGTGGGTTACTATCGTTTGCGCAGCCCGCTGCGTTTGCTGACCCTCGACGAACTCAGCCATTTTGGCACTCTTCAGGCGAAGGGCAGCAAATGAAAGCGGATGTTCTGATTGTTGGGGGTGGCATTCAGGGGTGCGCTACCGCTTTTCATCTTGCCCGTTCCGGCGTGTCTGTCATCGTCGTTGAAAAGGACTATGTCGGTCGGCATGCATCTGGCGTGAATGCGGGCGGTGTCCGGCTATTGGGTCGCGACATGGCCGAAGTGCCGCTGTCCATAGCCTCGATGATGATGTGGCAGACATTGGATGAGGAACTTGGCCATGACACCGGGTTTCGCCGCCAGGGCCTGATCAACATTGCGGCGGACGACGCCGACATGACCAAGCTTCGCATTCGTGAAGACAAAATGCGCGCAGCGGGTTTTAGACACGAGCGGATCATTTCCCGCCAGGAGTTGATGGATCGTTTGCCGAACGTAAACCCGGATTGTGTCGGAGGGGCGACGTCAGATTTTGACGGTTACGCCATCCCTTACAAGGCGACCAGCGCTTTCCGTTTGCGCGCGGAACACCTTGGTGTCCGATTTGTCGAAGAAGAAGAATTGCTTGGCTTGCGTCGTGTCGGTGACGTCTGGCTGGCGCAAGGGTCAACCATTCGATTCGAAGCCGATACTGTCGTCAATTGTGCCGGAGCATGGGCCGACCGTATCGCTTTGATGATTGGCGACAACGTTCCGCTTAGCCATGCCGCGCCGATGCTGATGATCACGGCGCGTATGCCGCAATTCGCCAAGCCGGTTGTTGGGGCGGTCAGTAGACAGTTGAGTTTCAAACAGTTTGAAAACGGCACCGTCCTGATCGGGGGTGGGGCTAAGGGGTTTGCCGACCGTTCTGCAAACCGCACTCGTCTAGATTATTCCAAACTGGCCGAGGCTGCCCGAACCACGGCGGAGTTCTTTCCGATCATGCGCCGCGCCGCGATCAACCGCATGTGGGCTGGGTTGGAAGCGTATATGCCAGATAACTTGCCGGTAATTGGAGCTGCGGTGAATGCTGATCGCGCGTTCCACGCCTTTGGGTTTTCGGCCCATGGATTTCAGCTGGGTCCCGTGATCGGCAAGGTCATGTCGGATCTGGTTCAGACAGGCAAATCGGAGTTTCCGCTCGATGCTTTCCGAATCGACCGTTTTGACCGAAAGGTCTTGTGAGGTGGTTTCGAATTCTGCATCTTGCGCCACGCGATCATGGCGGTGCTAAAGCCACGCGATAGTCATGCCGACGTGCTGAATAACAACATCATTCTGTCACAACCATACAATGCCGTCGCAAACGAAAAATGAGTGGCGCCCCTTAGAAACCTGTCGACAAATTTACCCGAGCGCGAGAAAATCTGTATGGGGCTTCTTGTCTGGCGGCTAACTCTGCGATTCAATTGAGACATGTTTGATCAGATTTCTCGTCGTGCATTTCTGACCGGTTTGGGGGCGGCGCTGAGTCCGGTTGCCGGGTGGGCAAAGGCTCCGGAAGCATCTCTCAGGCCGCAGGTGCGAACAGGTGTGGTGAGTGAGTCCGAGCGGATCATCCGAGCGGCTGGGTTGCCTGGGGATGTGGTCTTTGCCGTGGCCGATGTGAAAACCGGCAGACATCTGGAAGCAGTGGGCGCAGGCAACGGACTGCCGCCGGCGAGTGTGGCCAAGGCATTGACCGCGCTTTACGCGCTGGACGTGTTGGGGGCGGAGCATCGGTTCGAGACACGGCTGATCGCGGACGGGCCGATGGAAAACGGCATCCTCAAGGGGGATCTGATTCTAGTTGGCGGCGGAGACCCCTTGCTGGACACTGAGGCGCTTGCAAACCTGGCGGTGAACTTGCGGGAGGCCGGGCTGCGGGAAGTGCGCGGGGCTTTCAGGGTATATGACGGCGCGTTGCCCTTTGTGCATACCATTGATCCGGAACAGCCCGATCATGTCGGATACAGCCCGGCGGTGAGCGGCATCGCGCTGAACTTTAACCGCGTGCATTTCGAGTGGAAACGTGGCGCCAAAAGCTATGACGTGACCATGGATGCCCGCACCGCCAATTACCGGCCGCGCGTGGAAATGGCAAAGATGTCCGTCGCCGATCGGAACCTGCCCGTTTACACCTATGAACCCGGCGTGCGGGTCGACAACTGGACGGTGGCCAAGGGCGCTCTGGGCAAAGGTGGCGCGCGGTGGCTGCCGGTGCGCAAGCCGGCATTGTATGCGGGCGAAGTGTTTCAGACATTGGCGCGGGTCAACGGACTTGTTCTGGGCCGGGCGGAAGTTGTCCGTACCGTGCCCGAGGGTACAGTTCTGGCCACGCATCAGAGTGCGCCACTGCAAAAAATCTTGCGGGGAATGCTTAAATACTCGAACAACCTGACCGCCGAGATGGTAGGGATGGCTGCCACGGTGGCGCGGGGCGTTACGCCCGGTGACCTGCAGGATTCTGCGTCAGAGATGAACCAGTGGGCAATCGGGAAATACGGCGCCTTCCGGACGCAGATGGTGGATCACTCCGGTTTGGGAGGCGCTTCTCGCATGGCGCCGGGAGATCTGGTGCGGGCCCTTGTGGCTGCGCGCAAAAGCAATCTGTTGCGGCCCTTGCTCAAGCAGTTCGCCCTGAAGGACAGCAAGGGACGCCCAATCAAGGGGCATCCCGTCAGGGTCGATGCCAAGACAGGCACGCTGAATTTCGTGTCTGGTCTGGGGGGGTTCGTGACAACTGCGGGCGGCACTGAACTGGCATTTGCCATTTTCACCGCCGACATCGCGCGGCGGGCGCAGATCCGCCGTGAGGATCGGGAGCGTCCGCCGGGCGCGCGGTCATGGAACCGGCAGTCGAGAAAGTTGCAACAAGCCTTGCTGGAGCGGTGGGGCAACCTTTACGGTAGTTGAGCGCGCTCAGACCAGATGCCGCGCCCGCGCGCCGCGTTCGATGGCGGCGGCATGCAAGCGGTCGATATTGAGCTCGTACCGTATTTCTTCGAGCAGGCGCAGTTCGGTTTCCGCCAACGTGCCGTCGGCGGCGGCCACGTCACAGGCCAGGGCATAGGCGGTTTCATTCAGCCGTTCCGGCAGGTTGTCGCGGATCAGGCCGAACAGCGCATCCAGCCCGTCCTCTTGTTCGAATAGGTCGAACACGGTTTGCGAAACCCGCTGCATGCGGTCGATATCGTATTCGGCAAAGATCGGCAGCATGTTTACGGCGGTTTGGATCTTGACCAGCTCGGCAGTGCGGATGTTTTCGTCGGAGGCGGACACCGCGACCATGATCGCCACAAGGCAGTCCTGCGGGGTCATCGGGTGGGGGGCTTGCTCGGTCATGGTGTCGTCCTGCTGAAATCCTTGGTTTCAGCGCAAGATACGGAGAGCGCCGATGCTATTCAACTCTTGCGCGCCGATATTTCGAAGAACACGTTTTTGGTGTATTATCGAAGTGTTTTTTTCAGGAAATTTGGAGGTAAGTCATGACTGGTGTGAATGTGTTATTGGAAATCGCCTCGGAGCGTCCGGACGCCTTGGAAATGCACGGTGCGGCAATGGATGCACCCAACGAGGCGGAGCGGCAGGCGGCTGAGCTTTTGGCAGATATCGGCGGCGCCGGAATCGAGTTTGAGGAAGGGTTCACGCCGGTGCCGATGTTTTCGCGCATCGACGAGGCAGTAAGCGCCGATTTCGTGGAGTCCGTGCAACCGACCCACAGGGAACTGGCGCCGACAAGTCGGACGGTGGTGCTGCCTGCGCAGATGAGCCGGGAGCGTCTGAGCGAGTTGCAGGGAAATCCGAACGTTAAGATCTGGCCCAATTCGCAACTGACGCTATATTCCGCGCGGGAGGCGATTGACGAGGCGCGCTCGGACAGTGGTGTGGATTGCCGGCCTTTCCGCAGCGCGGTGGAAATTGCCGTTTTGCGCGACCTGCTGGGGACAGACACGTTGTGGAGCAGCGGTTTTCGTGGGCAGAACATCATCGTCGGCATCATCGACGAGGGTGTGAACGGAGATGAGTATCCGGTTGTCGGAGGATTTGCCCGCCCCGGGGCCGGATTGCAACCCGGCGCGGCGGCGATCAGCAGTCATGGCTCGATGTGCGCAGCGGATGTTCTGGTGGCGGCGCCGGCGGCGCGGATCTATGACTATCCGTTCCTCGGTGTTCCAAACTCGGGTGGTGCGTTGCAGATGTTCCAGGCGGTTCTGGATCAGTGGAATAATGATGGAACGCCGCAGATCACCAACAACTCTTACGGGTTTACCGGCGTGCCGAACCCGGCGCATTTTCCCAATCACGAAGTGCACGACATCAATCACCCGGTGCACCGCAAGGTGCGCGAGGTGGTGTCGGCAGGCGTGGCCTGTTTCTTTGCGGCGGGAAATTGCGGGCAGAATTGCCCAAGCGGCAATTGCCATTCCTCGGGTGTCGGGCCGGGCGTGTCGATACATGCATCCAACAGTCTGGCCGAAGTCATTACCGTCGCCGCCGTCAACAGCAGGCACGAGCGGATCGGGTATTCCAGCCAGGGGCCGGGCATGTTCGAGCCGCAAAAGCCGGATATCGCCAGTTATTCGCATTTCTTCGGCAACTTCGGATCAGGGCGCCCGGCGGGGGCTGGTGGAACGCCGTTTGACAACGGAACGTCGGCGGCAACACCGGTTGCGGCGGGTGTCGGTGCGGCGCTGTTGTCGGCCAATCCCGGACTGACCCCGGCCGAGTTGAAATTCCTGCTGATGGAATCGGCCACCAGCCTCGGCGGCGGGCGTGGCTGGAATGCCGATCACGGCACCGGTGTGATCAACGCGGCAGCGGCGCTAAGCTCTATGCGGACGCGGGTACCGTTGGTAGGCTGAGGCCCGGATGGATTGGTTGGTAACATATTGCGGATCCGAAACGGACGAGGAAGTCCGCCAGCGCCTGCGCGAGGCGGGGGCGTCGGTTAATCCGGATGTCACGGCCATACCGTTGGGGGAATCCGAGAGGGTTTTCGAAATCAGTGCGTCGGGTGTCGTGGCCTCGAAATTGACCGCCTTGCCTGGCGTCAGAGGCGTATATCCGCATTCCGAACCGACAGCATACCGTTAGGGTGCAATAATCCCTTGTTTGAGCTGGGTTGATGCCGCCCGACGATTGACTCTTGCTGCACCAGCACAATAGGAGAAGCGGGCCGGTCGCGCGGTGCGGCGGGTCCCGTTTTCCGATGGAGAAAGAAGCGAAATGTCTGAACTGCGCGATACCGCCCTTGCGTCCAAGGCCTGGCCCTTTGAAGAAGCGCGCCAGGTGCTAAAACGCTATCAGAAAGCTCCTCCGGAGAAGGGGTATGTCCTGTTCGAGACCGGCTATGGCCCCTCGGGCCTGCCGCATATTGGCACTTTTGGCGAGGTGGCACGCACGACGATGATCCGCCGTGCCTTCGAAGAGATCAGTGAAATTCCCACCAAGCTGATCTGTTTCTCGGACGATATGGACGGTATGCGCAAGGTGCCGGGTAATGTCCCCAATCAGGAAATGCTGAAGGAGCATCTGCAGAAGCCGCTGACCGCTGTGCCGGATCCGTTCGGCACGCATGAGAGCTTTGGCCATCACAACAACGCGATGCTGCGGCGGTTTCTGGATACGTTCGGGTTCGAGTATGAGTTCATCAGCGCGACGGATTTCTACAAGTCGGGCCAGTTCGACGCTATCCTGCTGCGAGCGGCCGAGCGTTACGACGAGGTCATGAAGATCATGCTCAAGTCGCTGCGCGAAGAGCGTCAGCAGACCTATTCGATCTTTCTGCCGATCCATCCCGATACAGGACGGGTTCTATACGTGCCAATGAAGGAGGTGAATGCCAAGGACGGCACTATCACTTTCGACGACGAAGATGGCAAGGAATGGACGCTTCCGGTCACTGGCGGCAACGTCAAGCTGCAGTGGAAACCGGACTTTGGTGCGCGCTGGGCGGCGCTGGGCGTCGATTTCGAAATGTACGGAAAAGATCATTCCACCAACACGCCAATCTATGACGGCATTTGCCGGGTACTGGGAGAACGCGCACCCGAACATTTCACGTATGAGTTGTTCTTGGATGAGAATGGCCAGAAGATTTCGAAATCGTCGGGCAACGGGGTGTCGATCGACGAATGGCTGAACTATGCGCCGACCGAAAGTCTTGCCTATTTCATGTACCAAAAGCCCAAGACCGCCAAACGGATGCATTTCGATGTGATACCGAAAGCCTATGATGAGTATCACCAGCAACTCAGGGCCTATCCGGGACAGGACCTGAAGGCGCAATTGAATAATCCGGTGTGGCATATCCACGGTGGCCGTGTTCCCGAGTCGACGCTGATTGTTCCGTTTGCGATGCTGCTGAACCTGGCCTCGGTCTCGGCGGCCGAGGACAAGGACACGCTGTGGGGTTTCATCCGCCGTTACGCGCCCGAGGCCAGCGCCGAGAGCCATCCCGACCTGGATCAGGCCGCCGGGTTCGCCGTGCGGTATTTCAACGATTTCGTCAAACCGACTCGCCAATTTCGCGCGCCGACAGAACAGGAGCGCGAGGCGCTGGAGGCGCTCAAGGCCGAGCTGGAGGTTTATGACGGGCCGATCGAGGACGAGGCGCTGCAATCTGTGGTGTATTCCATCGGGCGTGAGCGGTTTGATCCGATGCGCGACTGGTTCATCGCGCTTTACGAAGTGCTTCTGGGGGCGTCGCAAGGGCCGCGTTTTGGCGGGTTTGTCGCGCTTTACGGCGTGCCCGAAACCATCGCGCTGATCGATCGGGCGCTGGCGGGCGAACTGGTCTGATTTGACGAACAGGGACATGGGGCTATCCTCCGGTCAGGAGGGTAGCCCCATGCGCCACATTCTTTTGGCATTGCCGGTCTGGGTTTGGATGAGTGTGTCGACCCAAGCGCAAAGCACCGAGATCGAGGCCAATATCCGCGCCCAGATCGACGCCTTTCTGGTGGATGATTTCACCACCGCATTCACCTTTGCGAGCCCGGGCATTCAGAACCTGTTTCGGACGCCCGACGAATTCGGCGCGATGGTGCGCAACGGCTATCCGATGGTTTGGCGGCCTGCGGATGTGAGGTTCCTTGAGTTGCGTGAGGTCGGTGGTGATTTGTGGCAGAAAGTCATGATCGTTGATGACAACGGGCATGTGCATCTGCTGGATTACCAGATGATCCGGCAGGGTGATGCGTGGAAAATCAACGGCGTGCAACTCCTTGGTCCGAGCGATCCGGCGGCGTGATGCAACGGCACCGTCACGGTGGTGCCAGTCCGGTTTAAACTTTTTCCCATACTTCGGTTTCTCGCATTCGGGGGCACCCGAAATCGGGAATGAAGCGTTCGTGGCGGTTTGTTCGCGGCGCATTTGGGAAAGGGATACGAATGAACAAGGCGATCACCGACGGTATCGAGTTCATGCCGCCTGCGTTCAAAAACGGGCTGGATGTCTGGTCAAGCGGCAATGGCACGCCCGGGTCGGACACATATGATGGGTCGGGAAGCGCGGCCTTTGTGCCGGCGGATGCCGATTTTGGCGGCTGTCTGGAAGTGCTGAAAACGAGCTCGCCACAAAAGATCCGGTACATGGGGCAGACTCCGATCCTGCCGGGGTGCTACTTGCAGATCAGGGCGCGGGTCAAAGCGGTAAGCGGGCCGCTGCCCACGGTCCGGATTGCCGGTTGGGCTGGTGGCGCAGGATACGTGCATGTGCCGGGTGTGATCGAGGTAGGACCGGCGACAACGCTTGCCTCGTATGGCAATGTTGTTGAGATTTCCGCCATTGTTGGCACCGGGTTTCGTGATGGCGTCGACATGTCCTGGGGCGTAAATGCGTTGTACGGTCATTTCGGGCTGAATATCGAGGGACCGAACGGTGCGGTTCTGCGGGTGGACGATATCGAGATCGAGGATGTCACTGGCGTGTTCCTGCGCGATCTGATCGGGTTGGTCGATGTCCGTGATTTTGGTGCCAGAGGGGACGGATCAACCGACGACTCTGCCGCCTTCGAAGCGGCCGATCAGGCGGCCGGCGGACGACAGGTTCTGGTACCCGAAGGCAGCTACTATCTCGGCCAGACCACCAGCATGAATGCGCGCGTCGAGTTTGAAGGCACGGTGACGATGCCGTCGAGTGAGATGTTGCTTTTGACAAAGGATTTCGACCTGCCGACCTATATATCCGCATTCGGCGACGAAACGCTGGGCTTCAAGAAGGCATTTCAGGCGCTTCTGAACAACTCGGATCATGAATCGTTGGATATGGGCGGGCGCAAGGTTTCGGTGTCAGAGCCGATCGACATGCAGGCCGCAGTTCCGAACCGGACCAGTTATGCCACCCGCCGGGTGATTCGGAACGGTCAGTTGGACGTTCAGGCCAACTCGGCCTGGGATACTCAGACCTTCACCTCGCAAGCGACCTATAGTTCGAGCACCCCATTTACGCTGAAAAACGTATTGAACGCAGCCAACATTCCTGTGGGCGCATTGGTGAAAGGCAACGGAGTGGGGCGCGAGATCTATGTGCGCTCGAAAAACGTTGGCGCGCAGGAAATCACGCTTAGCAATCCGTTGTATGATGCAGACGGCACACAAAATTTCACCTTTGTTGAGTTCAAGTACCTGCTGGATTTCAGCGGCTTCAGTTCGCTGCAGAAATTCGGGATGGAGGATATCGAGTTTCAGTGTAACGGCCGGTGCAGCGCCATTCGGCTCGCGCCTGCGGGCAACACGTTTTCGCTGAAGAACTGTTTTGTCAGCCGTCCGTTGGACCGCGGTATCACCTCAACCGGCGGCGGGTGTCAGGGGATGCTGATCGACGGGTGCCAGTTCCTGTCGACCGAGGAAAGCCTGAATGTGCCCGACCGAAGCTCGATCGCCCTCAATACCAACAACAACGACGTCAAGCTTCGCCACAACCGCGCGACCCGATTCAAGCATTTTGCGGTGCTGGGCGGTGACAACAACATGGTGCTGGGCAACCATTTCTTTCAGGGTGATGACGTGGCCAATGGCAGCCGTACAGCCGGGTTGGTCATAATTGGCACCTATTCCAGTTCGACCATCGCCGAAAACTATGTGGATAACTGTTTCATCGAGTGGACGAACGAACATGATCCCAATCCCGATTTCGTCTCTGGATTTTCGTTCAGTTCGATGAGCATCACCGACAACATATTCTTGTCGAGCGATGTGGCGCCATGGTTCAGTTACGTCGTGATCCGACCCTATGGAACCGGGCATTTCCTGAACGGACTGACGGTGACCGGCAACAAGTTCCGTTCGATCAATGGCAATATCGACCGGGCCGAGCGGGTGGATACGACATTTGCCGATTTGAACTATAGCCGGTTTGTGGACGTTTTCTTTGACGGCAACATGTTCCACGGGGTGAGTGCGAAAAGCGCCAATCCCCTGCGGTTGCGTCATTCTCAGAACACGGCAGTGCAAACCTGGGTGGTTGATCCGGGGCAAGACCTGGCCTTTGGCGGCTGGGCGCGTGGTTGCGACGGCGTATTGGCGGTGGACGCGTTGCAGACGGGGGGCAACGCGGTTCGCTATGCTGCACCTTATGTCAGAGTACAGCAGGGTTCAGGCAATGACCGGATACACATCGTCTGGCCCGAACCCCTGAAGGGAACGGTAGCGACCTCGATCCGCATCGACACATAGGACCAGCGGGCGGGCGCAATGCGCCCGTCTTTCCCTTAGAAGGTGCGCCAAATGGCCAGCTTAAGACCGGGGCGGGAGGTGGCCGAGTTCTTCTCGACCCCCAGAACCCACGTGGCTGTCCACTTCCGGGGCCGGATCATGATCGAAGGGGTCACGCTCCAATAAAGCGGGGCGTCGCTGATTGCCGAGGTTTCGATCTGCAGCAGCGGATTGAAGCGCCGACCCGAAAACAGACCCGCCGTGATATCGAGCTTTCGGATGGTGCTGCGCCCTTTTAGAAAGTCAGCAGCGGCGTCGACAGCCAGCCAGCCGTAAGCGTTCCGGATGCTGAACTCGCGCCCATAGGACAGTTTTAACCGGGTCATGGTGCGCGATTCAGTTTGCCTATGATAGGCGCCGATCCCAATCTCGGCGGCAAAGCGCCCCATCCGGTCCGAGGTCAGCAGTGGTATTCGGGCAAACAGCAACGCATGGCCGGCGATTCCTTGGTATTCATGCGCGTCGAAGCCGACGGTCAGCCGATCCCGAAGGCCCCATTCCAGATAAATCGAGTATTTGTTTCCGATCTGACCGCTGTCTTCGAGGTGGGTGGTGCTGGAGATCGAGGAAAACCCAACGCCCTTGTCGCGCATCCATGCTCCGGCCTGCGCGGGTCCCGCGGCCAGTAGACATAGAATTATGGCGATCAGATATTGGCGCACGAATTGTCCTCGTGCGGCGATCCTTCGCTAATCTAGGTTAACAGACGGTTACGCACAGATCGCGCGTGATGAAGTTTCACGAATTTTCGGGGGCGAATTCGAGGTATCAGCCCGGCAAGCCTGCCATGCGCAGACCGGAAATCAAATGATCGAGATCCTCGGGATTGCGCCACATATTTCGAAATCCGCTGGTCAGGGTCTCTATGGTGGCGTTGCCAAAGTCGAGGTTTCGGCTGTTCAATTCTTCGCGGCGGTGTTGAACGAAGGCCTGAAGTTCCAGGTGCGCTTCATCCAGCTTGCCCGACAGTGCATAGGCGGACACGAGAAACGCGCGGCCGACAGAGTTGAGCAGCGCTTCGCCGATAAGGGCGCCTACCGCCTCGTCATAGCGGCCCATAAAGAAATAGACTTGGCCTAGAATCCAATCGAGTGCCGGAGGGTGAAGCGGGTCGAGCCGCATGGCTTCGGTCACGATTTCAAGCGCCTTCGCATGGTGTCCCAAAAGCAGAAATCCGTATCCGCACCACGCCATCGATTCAGCTTCGTTGACGATCTGGGACAGGGTCTTGTCGAATTGTATTTCCGCTTGTTGCCAAAGCCGGGCACAAAGATACGCGTAACCGAGCTGATCCTGAATATAGACGTCGCGATTGTCCAGCGAGGCGCCCCTTCGGGCAATTTCAAGGGCCTTCCCGGGCGCGTCTTCATCGGCCAGACCAAGCCACAGGTCGACCACATAAGTATCCGCCAGGTACATGTAGACACGGGCGTATTCGGGGTCGAGTTCCACGGCCTTTTCCAGCAACTGACGCGCTTTGGCGGTGTCTTGCGCATTCAGACCATCGCGCAGCGCTTTTGCTTTCAGAAGAAGCTCATAGGCCTTCATGCTGTCCGTCGGCTTGTACGATATCCGATCGGCCACATCATGTTGCACGCGCCCGGGGAGCACGGCAATGATGCTGCGCGCGACTTCGTCCTGTACGTCGAAGACATCTTCGAGTTCGCGGTCGTACCTGTCGGCCCAGATGTGCTTGCCGGTTTCGGCCTCGACCAGCTGAGCAGTGACTCGCAGCCGTTTCCCCGCCCGGCGTACGCTGCCTTCGAGAAGGTATTGAACTCCGAGCCGTGCGCCGATTTCGCTTGCGGTCAGGTCCTTGCCCTTGAGGCTGAACGACGAGTTGCGCGCAATCACGAACAGTGTTCGGAAACGGGACAGGCCAGTGATTATATCTTCGGATATGCCATCGCTGAAGAATTCCTGCTCAGTATCACCGCTCATGTTGACAAACGGCATGACGGCAATCGATGGTTTGTCGCGTGCAGCCATTGCCGGTGCCGAAGTTGCAATGTGAGAAGGGGACCATTTGAAGATGTGGATCGGCCGGGTAAGGTTCTTGAGTTGGCGCAAACCGTGATCCACGAAAAAGGCGTCGATCTTGCTGGCAATGCTGTCATGCACCACCAAGGAAATGCAGATGCCGCCGATATCGGCTTCAGCTTCGAGGCGCGCAGCCACGTTTATTCCGTCACCATAAATTTCATCGCCGTCAAGAATGACGTCGCCAAGATTTATCCCGATACGTAGCCGGATTGGTGACGGTTGGGCGGCCATTCGTTGTTGAATGTCAATGGCGCAGCGCACGGCATCGACGACCGAATTGAACTCGACCAGCGCGCCGTCTCCTGTCAGCTTGTTGAGGTGTCCGTTGAAACGGCGGACGGCCGGGTCGAATTCGGTTTCGCGATGCAGCTTCAACCGGACCAGGGCGTCCTCTTCGTCGCGGGCCATCATCTTTGAATACCCAACGACATCGGCAGACAGTATCGCGCTGAGCCTTCTTTGCACCGGCTATCCTCCTGATTTGGAAGGGTACTGGTCTTTGATTTACTTTGCATAGTGTTTTCGGGTGCCGGGCGTTTGATGGCGAAGTGCGGTCGCTTGTTGCAAGTTCGGTTTTCATGGGTGCGCGTTCAGATAAAAGACCTTTCCAATCCCAGAAGTTACTGGATTAATGCCAGAAATCGGAAGCATTCCGAAAAACCTGTGCTAGGCTGGGATAAAAGAGGAGGAGCACGATGCCTAAAATTTCCAAGGACGCATCCATTCAGACCGTCATCACCACGTTCGAAATGACGCCGGGCACCTGTCAGGATCTGCTCGAGGCGCTGACCGACGCCTATTCCAACTTCATCTCGAAGCAACCTGGCTTCGTCGCGGCCGGATTGCATGTGAATGACGCGCAGACACGGATCGCCAACTATTCCCAGTGGCAACGGCGCGAGGATTTTCTGGCCATGCTGCGCACCGATGAAATGCGGGCGCGAAATCGTCAGATCAACGAACTGTGCAAAAGCTTTGAGCCGGTCATGTACGACGTGGCCGAGACGTTTGGGTGACCTGATTTGAATCAAGGCCGGACCGGCCGGGAAAGCGCAGACTCAGTCTATCTCAACAGGAGGCGCAAGCCCATGTACCACAACATTCTTGTTCCGATTTCCTTTGATTCCGAACGGGACGTCTCGGGCCCGCTGAAGCTGGCCGAGAAACTGGCCACCCCGGATGCGAAGATCACGTTGATGCACGTGGTCGAACACATTCCGGACTATGCCATCTCGTACATGCCCGCCGAGTATCTGACCGAGGCGCGCAAGGCCATCCAGGGCGAACTGGACGCATTGGCCGCCAAGCTGCCAAATGCGCGGGCCGAGGTAGTCGAGGGGCATTCGGGCCGAACAATTCTGGACTGGGCCGAGACCAACAAGCCCGATCTGATCATTCTGGCGTCGCACCGTCCGGGTATGCAGGACATCTTTCTGGGTTCCACCGCGACGCATGTGGTGCGCCACGCACAATGTGCGGTGCATGTGGTCCGGTAACTGCCGGTTCCGGCCCCGCGACAGGGGGCCGGATGCCTGCCACGTCATCAATGGGTGCAGCAGAAAGAGCCGTGCTGGGCATCCTTCATCAGGCGGTCGAAGTCGCTGCCTTTCATTTCGATCAGGGTCTTGTGGTCCCCGGCCTCGAACCAAACGCGGTCAAGCCCGGTCAGGCTGTCATCGATGATGGTCGGCACGTCATAGGCAGATCCTATGGGCGGTGCCGCCCCCAGATCGCAATCGTCAAAGACCTCTTCGACCTGCTCTTCGGGGGCCAGCCCGATGCGGCGCGACAGGATGGCTTGCAGGTTGGTCAGATCAACATGGTGGTTTGACGGAACGACGGCCAATATCGGTCCTTCCTCCATATGGATCAGGACGGATTTCGCCAGATGGTCGCCTGGTACATGCGCGGCTTCGGCGCATTCGGCGGCCGTGGGCGCATAAGGGTGCGGGATCATGTCAAACGGCAGTCCCCGGGCTTCGAGGTGGTGTTTAAGGCGCGTGGCAATGGTCATGGTGTCCTCCATGGAGCCATCGGCAACCCGGCCTTGCGCATCTGGCGCGCCAGGCGCCGAGTTTGGTGTGCGAGAAGCCCAGTCTGCGCCCATCGTCCGAGTCGGGCAAGTCTGTCGCTACAGATCGGATGCGGACAGGCGGTATGCCTTGCCGAATCCGGCGTTGAGCAGACCGTCGGTCACATCGAATATGACAAAGCGGAAATCGGCGAAATCTGCATAAAGCCCGGCCTTGGGGCGCAGCGACAGGTAGCGGCTGCGCATGCGGTCATGTTCCAAAGTGCCGCGTGGGATCAGCGCCGCCGTGCAATGCAGCGTCAGACGTGGATGGGTCAGCGGGTCGCCCTTGGGGCCAGGTTCCCCGATCAGAAGGGCACAGGCGGGGTTGGCGTCAAGCGCCTGCGTGTGGCCAGAGAGGGACGAGATCAACGAAATCGGTTGCCCGCAGCCGCTTGTGGCAAGCGCGACGCGGGTGACCGAGGGTAGGGCGGTATCCGGCTGCAGCACTGCCAGGGCCGCGTGGGTTGCACCCTGTACAAGGTCACGGGCCAGTGTGCGGGCGGTGTCATCGGCGGGCTGAAAGAGGTCGGTGCGGGTCATCGTGATGCCATAATCGAATTTTATCTCAGCATTCATGGCACAAGAGGCAATGTCGAGCGAAGAGATTATCCCAACCCCCCGGTCCCGCCAGCGCCACCGGCGGGCCGAGGCGTTGCGCAGAAAGGCGCTTTCGCCGGTGCGCATTCTGACCATGATCCTGGCGCTGCCGATTACGATCGCCTGTATCTCGTTTGGGGTCTACATGCGTACCAGCCCCTATGAACCGGACGAAGCCCTGTTGCATATCGTAGCACTGGCAGGCTGTGACGCAGCGAGGGCCGTGGGTGTGGCCCCCAGCTATCGCGGGATGGTGGGATATCACACGCGCAATGATCCGGATGGGGACGGGGTGGCCTGTGACGAGCCTCGCCCGGTGGCGGCTGGAACCTCAACCGCGTCGGCTGCCAAAGCACCAGTGCGGCAGGTAAAAGAACGGACAGTCGGCGGCGCAAAATTCGTGCGCCCCTGAACGTCGAGACTTTGTTGGCTGAGCAGGCTACGCCTCTGCTGGGCGATAGGCAAACCGATAGGCCAGCGCCACTCCGCCCGCGCCGCCGGCGATGTTGCCAAGTGTGACCCAGAACAGGTTGCTGAACGCAGCCGCCCAACCGATCCCTTCTCCCGCCAGTGCGCCCTGCGGTAGCAGGTACATGTTGGCGACCGAGTGTTCGAGGCCGAGCAGAACGAAACCCGCAATTGGCCAGAGGATCGCAAGAATCTTGCCCGCCGCTGTACGCGCGGCGAAAGTCAGCCAGACGGCCAGACAGACCAGCGCGTTGCAAAGCGCGCCGCGGGCGAAGGCTTCGACCGGCGACAGCGTCGCCTTACCCCGGGCGATGGCCTGGGCCGTCTCGCCCATCGGGCCGTCCAGCAGGCCGGTCAGCGCAAAGGCCACGGCCAGCCCGGCAGCGCCCGCAAGATTACCGGCATAGACCACCCCCCAGTTGCGCATGAGCGCGCGCAGGGTGATCCGCCTGTCAACTGCCGCCATGGTCATCAGTGCGTTGCCGGTGAACAACTCAGCCCCCCCCACCACTACAAGGATCAGGCCCAGCGAAAATACCACGCCGCCCAGAAATCGGGCCGGGCCAAACCCGGCATCCACGCCGGTCATCACCATGGTATAGGCTGCACCGCCAAAGCCGATGAAGGCCCCGGCCAGCAGGGCCAGTGTCAGGGTCTGGCCGGTGGCAAGGCGCGCCTTGGTCACTCCGGCGGTTTCGACCAGCCGGGCGATTTCGGCAGGCTTATAGGCGTCAAGGCCGGTGGGGTTTGCTTGTGTCATGGGCGCAGCATGACCGGATCGCCGCGTAAGCGTATTGATCGGGATCAAGGTGCGTCGGCCCAGTCAGCCCTTCATCGCGTGCAGCAGGTCAAGCAGGCGTTTGCGGTCCTGGCCATCGGAATAACCGCCGATGGCAAGGCGTTCTGCAATGTGCAGGCGCAGGCGCTCGTGCTGGGTCCGCACTTCCTCACCGGCGGTCTCGGCCAGTGTCTTCATGATCGCCGCAACCGCCTGCTTGCGCTTGGTGGTGGGGTTGGCAATGTAGTCGACAAGGCTCTGCTGACCGGAATCAGGAATATTTTCGGCCAGCGCGCGCAACTGGTCGCCGTTCGGTAAAAGCGGCGCGGGTGCGGTTTCAGGGGGCAGGATTTCCGGCAGGCTGCGCGGGGCTTCGCCCAGCACGTTGGCACCGTCGACAAAGGCTTCGGTGATCATTCGGGTTATTTTTATGGCGCGCGGATCGCGAAACAGGGCCGAAGCAATCGCCACGCCATAATCGGTATAGACCCACGGATTGACCCGACGCCCGCCGCGACCTCCGGGCCTTGAGATCACATTTCGTGATTGCAACGCTGTCACTTCGTCGTCAGACATCCGGAACATCGAAAGACGCCGCTGACAAGCTGGTCAGGGGTATCAAAAGGAAGACCCGCAAGCACTACTCGGCCGAGGAGAAGATCAGGATCGTCCTGGCTGGTCTTCGCGGCAAAGAGGCGATCTACTCAAGATCATCTGGTGGGATCAACAAGGTGCGTGTCTGTTCAGCAAACGCCTTGAGAATGGGCGGTTCGTTTTGGCCCGCTGCAAAGGACGGCAAGATCAACGTCACGCCTGCACAGCTTTCGATGTTTCTTGAAGGCATTGACTGGGGATGCCGCAGAAGACTTGGCGGCCATTGCGGACCGGATAGGTCGCGTGGGTTTCAACTCACTCTGCCTCGAGTTGAACGATATCGCGCCACGCATCCATGGTGGCAACACAGAGCTTAGGAAAATCTGCGGATGCCATCTCGTGGCGGGGAAGGTGAAACAGGCTTGCAATCAGCAGGGCTATCGACTCGCTAGCAACTGTATTTCTCAGGCGGTCTGAGCCGACCAGTTTTGCCGAGATTTTAGGAGTGCGTTCGCGATTGTAACGAGCTTTCTAGCGACTGCTGTGATGATGACTTTGT